>JASLXG010000028.1 GCA_030740435.1 Alphaproteobacteria bacterium
GGTGGCGGCCCGCGATGCACGTAAGGGACGGGCCAAAGGCAAGCACCCGAAGCCGCCCTCTGACAAGCCGCGCCCCGAAGAGCAAAGCAACTTGAGCGACCCGGATAGCGAGCTGATGCGCCAGAGCAAGCAGCATGAATACCGCCAGGCCTATAACGCTCAAGCCGTGGTGGATGCCGAGGGTTCTCAGTTGATCCTGGGTGCCCGGGTGAGCAACTGCGCTTCCGACCGCAATGAGCTGGTGGCGGACATCGCGGCGATCCCGACCGAGTTGGGTGCGCCAGGGATGGTGCTGGCGGACAACGGCTATGCCAATGGCGAAGAGGTTTCCAGCTTGGCCGAGGCCGATATTGAAGTTTTGGTAGCGACCGGCACCGAAGGCCACCGTCGGCTGCACGACTTTCGGCCAAGCAAAACCGAGAGGCCAGCCAAGGAACCCAAAACCGAATGGCTTCTGGACATGGCGGCGAAGCTTGCCAGCGAGGAGGGCCGCGCGCTCTACAAGCTGCGTCAACGGACCGTCGAACCAGTCTTCGGCATCGTCAAGTCTGTGCTCGGCTTCACCCACTTCTCCCTGCGTGGCCTCGACAAGGTGGCCGGAGAATGGGATTTGGTGAGCTTAGCCTACAACTGCAAACGCCTGCACAAGCTCAAGCTTGAGATGGCGAAATAGCACCGCACATAGGGTCAAATTCCGCCCATAAGACGCCCTTCAGAGCCACCAGAGACAGAAATCCAGCCCGAACACGAACACCATGAAGACATCAGAGCCGAGCCGGCCCAATGCGCACAAGCACCGCGACAGACCAATTCGAGATAGTCTGTCGCCCTCAAGTCCGACAGACTGCTAGCCTAGCTCGAATCGCCGAGGTGGTGGTTGAGGTAGGACTTGAAGTCGAGGTCGTCGCGGATCAGGTGATCGACCAGGATGTGGGCGAAACGGCCGGCGCAATCGTGTTCCTGGCCCCGTTTGCACTTGGCGCCGCAGCTCGAGACGATGGCATAGATGTTGCCAAAATGCTGGCGGTGGGTTTCGGTGTGGTCGTCGAGGCGGGGAAAACCGCTGTCGCGCAAGATCGTCTCTTCCGAGGCAAAGTGCGAACCCAGACGGTGGCGAAAGGTCTCACAGATCTCGAACATATCGGCACTGCGACCCTCGCCGCTGGCCGTCAACAATTGGTTGAGGGATTCCAGCACCTTGCGGTGTTCCTGATCGATTTCCCGGTGACCGGTCTCGAAACTTTGCAGCCACTCGATGGGCGGGGAATGTTGGTCTGTACTCATGTCCAAATCGGTCTGGTCAGGCGCCACCATGGCACCTCTGCAGGACCTCTCTTACGGCAAGCCCGGGACTAGGGAAAGCCCCTGTTTCGCGCATCAAATAAAGCCCCTGTTTCACCATGAACCATGCTCGAGCCAATGCTCAACCAGCGGCAGGCGGTCGACGCCCCAGAAGCGCTCGCCATCGACGATGAAGAAGGGCGAGCCGAAGACGCCCACGGCAATGGCCTGATCGACGGCCTCGGCCAGCAGTTGCTTGACCGCCGGATCTTGCAGCGCCGCCAGGGTTTCCTGGCGCTCGACACCGAGCAATGCGGCCTCGTCGGCCACTACCTCGGCGCCGGAGATATCGCTGCCCTGGGCCCATTGCCGGGCCAGCAGCGCCTGGGCCAGGTCCTTGGCCAGGCCGGCATCGCGCTGGCGCAACCAATAGTAGGCGCGGGCCGGATTGAGCGGATTGGGCTGCCGCGGCGGGTGAATGTAGGGCACGCCCAGGTATTTGGCCATGCGGGGCGAATCCATGTGGATGTAATCGCCCTTGAGCGGCGTCTCCAGCGGCGCCTTGAGACCCATCACCTTGAAGATGGTGATGCCCAGCAGGATGGGCCGCCAGGTCACGCCACGTCCGAAGCGCGCCGCCAGATCGTCGATCTTGCACGACCCCATGTAGCCGTAGGAGGAAAGGAAATCGAAGTAGAAATCGATGTTTTCTTTCGATTTAGTCATGTGCCCTCCTAGGACCAGGTGATGTCGATGCCGGTGTCGAAGACGCCGAGCGCCGCCAGCACCCGCGCCTCGGTGGCCTGGCGGTCGCCGCCGCCGCCCAGGGTAACCGCCGCCTGCCAGGGCGCCTGGCTGCCCGGACTGACCTCGACGGCGACGGCGATGCCGACCTCCGCCAGCGGCGCCAGGGCGGCAGTGAAGGCCCGGCGGGCGGCATCCAGCCTGAGCGCCGGCTTGAAGATCTTGGCCACCGCCGTCAGCGGCATCTCGTCGAGCAGATAGACCGCCTTGGGCAGCGCCGGGCGTTCGGCGATGCGGTCGGCCATGAAATCCTGAAGCTCTTCGATCGTGGCCCTGGCCTCTGGCTTGAGCACGGCGTAGATCACCGGCAACTCGCCGGCATAGCCGTCGGGCTGGCCGACGGCGGCGCAGGTCTCGACGGCGGCATGGTTTTGCAGTGCCTCCTCGATCAGCGCCGGGTCGATGTTGTGGCCGCCGCGGATGATGATGTCCTTGGCCCGGCCGCTGATGGCCAGCCAGCCATTCTCGCTGAGGTGGCCCAGATCGCCCGAGATAAACCAGCCGTCCGCGGTACGCCCCGAACCGGCGGCGGCACCGAGATAGCCGGGCGTGACGTTGGGGCCCTGGTAGACGATGACGCCGGTCTCGCCCGCCGCCACGGCCTCGCCGACGCCCTCGTCGGCAAGGCTTTGGCGCACCTCGACACGGCCCCAGGGCAAGGGAATGCCGGAATATTCGTAGCGCGGCGGCCCGCCGCTGGGGGTCAGCACGATGAGGCCGCTGGATTCGGTCATGCCGTAGCCCTCGAAGATGTCGATGCCGAAGGCCTGCTTGAAGTTCTGCTTCAGCGCCACCGGGATGGGTGCGCCGCCCGACTGGGCGATGCGCACACTGCGGATGTCGGAGCCGTCGGCCGGCACGTTGAGAAGCGCCGCCAGCGAGGTGGGAATGCCGCCGATGACGGTAACGCCGAAACGCTCGACGATGCGCCAGTGGTTTGCCATGACGCCGGGATGGCGCAGCCCGGCCGCCGTCGGCATGATCAGCTCGCCGCCCGCGGCCAAGCCGGCCAGGCCCACCACCAGGGCCCCGGCGACGTGAAACAGCGGCAGGCCGTTGAGCGATACGTCGCGCGCCCTGAGGCCGGCCATATGGCCGATGCTCCAGGCGATATGGACCTCGTTGCGGTGGCTGTGCAGTGCCAGCTTGGGCGCCCCGGTGGTGCCGCCGGTGTGAAAATACGAAGCCACGTCGTCGAGGCCGATTTGGCGGCCGCTTTGCAGCGTGTCGCCGCGAAAGGCAGCCAGGGCAGCGTTGAAATCGTCTGCCCCCGGTGCCCCTTCCCCAACCGTCAAGACGGCCCGCAGGCTGGGCACGCGGTCGCGGATGGCCTCGACCTTGGACCAGATATCGAGCTCCGGATGAGGTCCCAGCGCCACCAACACCTTGCTTTCGGCGGCGTTCATGATCTCGGCGATGTGCTGGGCCGAGAGCAGGAAGTTGATGGGGTTGACGGCACCGGCCGCCTCGGCCCCCCAGAACGCCAGATGGGTCTCGATCAGACCGGGCAAGAGAAACGAAACCACGTCGTCGGGGCCGACGCCAAGCTCGGCAAAAAGATTGGCGGCCTGGGTGACGCCGGCAAAAAGCTCGGCGTGGGTCAGGCGCCGGGGGTCTGCGTCAAGCTCGGGACCGGGCAGAAAGGTCAGGGCCCAGCGCTCGGGCACCGCCTCGGCGCTGGCCCGCAGCAAGTCGTAGGTGCTGCGGGCCTCCACCGCCTGCTCGAAGGGCAGCTTCTCCAGTTCCGCCACGTCGGCCGGCCCCTTGACCATGCCCCGGTCCTTTCTCCCACCGCCAAGTATTTCGGCTATCCTATGGTCAAAGTGCGACCGCGGGGAAAGGAAGCGACATGAAGGAGACCTGGAAACAGACCAGTTGCCCCCTTTGTTTCGTCAACTGCGGTCTCAAGGTCCAGGTCGAGGGAAACCAGATCGTCAAGGTCCTGCCCGACAAGGCCAACCCCCGCAGCCAGGGCCACATCTGCGCCAAGGGCCGCAACATCAACGCCCACCAGCGTCACGCCGGGCGCCTCAGCGCTCCGCTCAAACGGCTGGGCGAGGATTTCGAGCCGATCTCCTGGCAGCAGGCTTTTTCCGAGATCGCCGAGCGCCTGCAAGCCATCGTCGGCGAGCATGGCCCGCGCTCCTACGCCTACATGGGCGGCGGCGGCCAGGGCAATCACTTCGAAGCGGCTTTCGGCGTCGCCTTCATGCGGGCGCTGGGCTCGCGCTACCATTTCTCGGCACTGGCCCAGGAGCACAGCGGCCGCCACTGGGTGCAGGGCCGCACCGTGGGCCGCCAGCCCATGAACTTCATCGCCCACGCCGAGGAGGCCGACATGCTGCTAGGCATCGGCTGGAACGGCATGGAAAGCCATGGCATCCCGCGCGCCCCCTACCTGCTCAATCAGTTCTCCAAGGACCCCGACAAGCTGCTGGTGATCGTCGACCCCAGGCGCTCGCGCACCGCCGAGAAGGCCGATATCCATCTGGCCTTGCGGCCCGGCAGCGACGCCATGCTGCTGCGCGCCATGATCGCCATCATCCTGCAGCAGGGCTGGCAGCACGATGGCTATCTCGCGGCCCACGTCACGGGCCTCGACAGCACCCTGGCCGAACTCGCGGGCTTCGACGTGGCGGCAGGGCTCGAGATCTGCGGCCTCGACTACGCCACCGTCAAAACCGTCTGCCGCGAGCTGACCCGCCGCCGGGCCTGCCTGCACGACGATTTGGGGCTCCTGATGAACCGCCATAGCACGCTTTCCTCGTGGCTTGTCGTCGTGCTGATGGCGCTGGCCGGCCGGCTTTGCCTGCCCGGCGGCAACGTGCTGCCGGGCCGGGTCTCGTTCCTGGGCAGCCACTCGGACGAGCGCGACGAGCGCACCTGGCGGACCAGTGCCTCCGGCTTCCCCGCCGTCATGGGCGTCTTCCCGCCCAACGCGCTGCCCGAGGAGATTGCCTCACCAAAGCCCGACCGCATCCGCGCCCTGATGGTCAGCGCCAGCAATCCGCTGCTCTCCTTCGCCGACACCACGGCCTACGAAGAGGCCTTCGCCGGGCTCGACCTGCTGGTTACCGTCGAGCTCGCCATGACGGAGACGGCGCGGCTCTCGGACTACGTGCTGCCGGCGCGTTCGGCTTTCGAATCCCATGACGGCTCGTTCTTTGCGCTCAGCTACCCCGAGGTCTATTTCCAGATGCGCCAGCCCCTGGTCGCAGCGGCCGGCGATACCCTGGAAACCTCGGAGATTTTCATTCGTCTGGCCGAGGCCTCGGGCATGGTGCCGGAAATCCCGGCGGCCCTGCACCAGGCCGCCGAGGCCGGCCCCAGTCCGGCCTACCGCGCCGCCATCGGAGCCTATCTCCAGGAGAACCCGAAAGCGGCGCCGTTTGCCGCCTTCATCGTCGCCCGCACGCTGGGCCGGGTGCTGGGATCGGTCAATCTGGGCGGGCTGTATGCACTATTGATGTCGAAGCCCAAGTCGTTCTGGGAGAACGCGGCCCGGGCCGGATTCGAAGCGGGAACGGATGCCGTGGAGCGCCTCTTCCAGGCGCTTCTCGACAATCCCCAGGGCCTGTGGATCGGCAAGTGCGACGAAGACGACAATTTCGCCGCGTTGGCCACGCCGGACGGCCGCATCAACCTGGAGATCCCAGAGCTGGAAACGGAACTGGCGGCGCTGACCCCGGCGGCCGAACGCGCCGCGCTCGAGCCCGAGCCCGAATACCCGTTGATCCTGATGGCCGGCCACCACATGCCCTATAACGCCAACACGCTACTGCGGGATCCAAGCTGGATTCGCGCCAACCGCTTCTGCACCCTGCAGATGCACCCCGACGACGTGCGAACGCTGGGCCTCGGCGATGGCCAGACCGTCACCGTGAGCACCGCCGCCGGCTCGCTACGGATCGAGCTCGAAGAAAGCGAAAGCGCCTGTCCCGGCCAGGTTGTGCTGCCCCACGGCTTCGGCATCGTCAACGCCGACGGCGTCCATGGCGTCAACGTCAATCGCCTGACCTCGAGCCAGCACCGCGACCCCCGCGTGGGCACGCCCTATCACCGCTTTGTACCCTGCCAGGTGACGGGGTGACGGCATGAGCGAGCTGACCAAAGCCGCCAAGGCGGTGGCATTGGAGAACGGCGCCGACCTGGTAGGCGTCGCGCCGGTGGCGGCCATGCCCGAACACGCCGAGGCCATCGAGGACATGCTGGAGGGCGCCCGCCAGGTGGTGGTCGTCGCCTCGCGCCATTCCCTGGCGGCGATCTCGTCGGCCAGCAACCAGGTGCGGCAGTACGACACCATCCAAGCCTACGACCAATCCGCCCGGGCCAGCCATGCCGTGGCCCGCCAGCTGGAGGCGGCGGGCCAGGCGGCGCTGGCGGTGCCGGCCTTCATCCCCATCGACATGGCGGCGCCGGGCAAGGGCATGCGCGGCGCTATCTCGTGGCGCCAGGCGGGCTACCTGGCGGGGCTGGGCAGCTACGGCGAGAACGGCCTGCTGGTGACCCGCCGCTTCGGCAACGCGGTGCGCCTGGCCGGCGTCGTCACCACGGCCCCGCTCGAGCCCGACGCGCCGCTCGAGGAAGACCTCTGCGACCATTGCATGGGCTGCGTCGAGGATTGCCCGGTGGGCGCCCTTTCCGGCGGCGGCAGCATCGACAAGAAAAAGTGCGGCGACGAGATCTTCCGCTACGGCTTCCGAGCCTTCCAGGCCCTGATGCAGGATCTGCTCGAGGGCAATCGCGAAGAGGCGCACGACATCGTCACGGGCCAAGGCTTGCGCGAGATCTGGCAGAACTTCATGACCGGCAATTATTATTACTGCTTCAACTGCCAGACCCATTGCCCCTGGCCGGGGGCCACGGCGACGGAAATCTAGCTCTCGGCGATCGGCTCGCCGCTGTCGCGCTCCTTCACCGCTTGTTGGAATCCGACCTCCTCGGCGCGGCGCTTCCAGGCCTGGTCCTCCGGCGTGTGGCGCACCATGCCGTCAAACAGCGTCGCCAGCATCTGGGTCGTCGCCAATCCCATGTTGTCGAAGGCCGAATTGATCATCAGCTTGTGCATCGTGAGCTGGTTCTTGGGAATGCCGGCCATGCGCGCCGCCAGGCGCTCGGGCCGGTCAAGCGTAATACGGGCGATAGGGCCATCGCGGGCGTAGCAAACGGTGTGCAGGTCCATGGCGGGCTCCCGAGTTCAAGGAGCCCGATTGTAGCCCGGCAGAACCGCCTCATACGAAATCCGAATGATTAATTCGGATTTCGTATGGTTTTTTTTTGCTCCCTCACCGGGCGTGCGCGTCCGCGCACTTGGCCGCCGCCTCAATGGCGGCTTGATACCGCACCCGAATTAATCATTCGGATTCGGTATCAGTGGCTTTTGCGCTCGTTGATGCTGTCGATCTTGGCGTCGCTGAGCTCGGCCTCGCGGATATCGGCCTGGCGCATGTCGACGTGGATCAGGTTGGCACCGCGCAAGTCGGCGCCGGTGAGCTTGGTTGGCCACAGATCGCCGGTGGGCCGGCCCTCCTGGTCCTTGAGCTCGACCGGCTTGAGGTTGGCGTGGCGCAGGTCGGCGAAGCTCAGGTCGGCCCGGCTGAGGTTGGCGCCGGCCAGGTCGGCATGACGCAAATCGGCGTTCGAGAGATCGGCGCCGGTAAGATCGGTCAGCACGAAAAGCCCGTGGCTGAGCTTGGCCGCGGTAAGCCGGGCACCGCTCAGGTCGGCGCCGGAAAAATAGGCGGCGCGCATGTCCAGCCCGGCCAGATCGATGCCCGGCAGGGTGGCGCGCTGGCCGCGGCCGGCGTTGCTTTCGACCCACAGCGCGTGGTCGCGCAATGTCCTTTGCAGCTCGACGGACAGTTGCCGGCTGCCGGGGCTGACGCGGGCGTCCATCAGGTCGGTCTCCGCCAGCGAGGCCTGGGCCAGGATGGCACCGCGCAGGTTGGCACCGCGCAGCATGGCCTTGTCGAGCCGGGCGCCGGTGAGGTCGGCGCCGGAGAAGTTGGCGCTTTCGCCGCGCGCGGCTTCGAGATCGGCCCCCGAGAGATCGGCGCCATGCAGATCGGCCGCCGTCATGGTGGCGCGGCGCAACACGGCGTCTTTCATCGAGGCATGCTGGAAACAGGCGCGGGCGAACTGCGCACCTTCCAGATTGGCGCGCTCGAGGCTGGCCTCGGTAAGATCGGTGACGCTCTCGCTGGCCGCCCCCATGACCAGGCCCGGGCGCAGGTCGGACTCGTGGAAACTGGCGTCTTGCAGCTTGGCGCCCCGCAGCTTGGCGCCCCTCAAGTCGGCCCGGTCGAACTTGGCTCCGTTCGAGGCAGCTCCCGCCAAATTGGCCGAGAAGAGATCGGCGAAGCTAAAATCGCAGCCTTCCAGGGTGGCCCCCGAGAAGTCGATGCGGCTGAGGATGGCATGCTGGAAGTTGAGATTGGTGAGACGCAGGCCCTTCAGCTTGGCACCCGCCAGCACGGCCCGTTCGCCGCCCACCAGCCCTTGCACGAAGCGGTCGTGCTTTTTGATGACGTTGACGAGTTCTTCAGGTGTCACGCGAACACTCCACAAGTGGAAACAATCAGCCCGCCCCCCGCTTGGGCGCACTGAACCCATGTTACCCTGCAGCACGCTACACCCGCGGGCGCCCACCTACAAACAAAATCCAGGGATAACCCTGGGTTATTTGAGGCTGTTCGCCGTATTTCCAAACGTTTCAGCCGAGCACGCCTTCGTCCTTCATCATCTCCAGGGTCTGGCGGAAGGCCGCTGTCGTGAGGCGGCGGTCCTCGTCGTCGTGGGTGGCCGAGACGATGCCGCCGGGCCAGCCGTTGATGTCGACGCCCATGGCCATCATGCCCAGCCGCAACTTGTTGACGATCTCGGGGTCGTTGAGGCGCAGGCTGTTGGGATCCTGGGCGTAGGGGTCGAAATTGCCCGGCCCCACGTCGTCGCCGTCGGGGTTGGTGAAGATATGGAATCCGGAATAGGTGCCGTAGGCAGCCCAGGGCAGCCCCACGTCCTCGATGGCCTGGTTGAGATCGTCGCGAAGCGCCGCGGCAAAGGCGTTGGCTCGGGCGCAGGCGTCGGAGGACTTGATGATCTCCAGCGTCGCTACCGCGGCGGCGGCCGTCACCGGGTTGGCGTTGAAGGTGCCGAAGTGCAGGATTTTCTCCTTGCCGGCCGCCTTCGTTGCCTCGAAATCCAAGAGATCGAGCACATCGCGCCGCCCCGCCACGGCACCGCCGGGCAGACCGCCGGCGACGATCTTGGCCAGCGTGGTGAGGTCGGGGGTGACGCCGAACTCGCCCTGGGCGCCGCCCGGCGAGACGCGAAAGCCGCAGATCACCTCGTCGAAGACCAGCAGGACGCCGTGTTTGGCCGTGACCTCGCGCAACTCATGCAGGAATTCGGGCCGCAGCGGCAGACGTCCCCAACTGGCGCCGGTGGGCTCGAGAAAAAGCGCCGCGATCTCGTCGTCGGCCTCCAGGGTCTGGCGCACCAGGTCGATGTCGCCGGGCTGTATGGCAACGACGTCGTCAGCCAGCGAGGGCAGCACGCCGGTCGGCGTCGAGCCGTCGAAGTGGGAGACGTAGTTGGCCGCGAAATGGTCGTGCCAGCCATGGAAATGATAACGAAAGCGCACCACCTTGTGGCGCCCGGTGAAGGCGCGCGCGAGACGCAGCGCCAACAGCGTCGCCTCGGTGCCCGAAGCCGTGAAGCGCACCCGCTGGGCCGAAGGCAGCATTTCCTGGATCAGTTCCGACCAGCGCAGCTCGAGCTCGTGGCAACCGCCGAAATGGGTGCCGATGTCCATCTGCTGCTTGACCGCCTGGGCCACCTCGGCCCGGTTGTGGCCCAGCAGCAAGGCCCCGTGGCCGCCCATGTAGTCGACGTATTCGTTGCCGTCGACGTCCCACTTGCGCGAGCCCTGGGCGCGCTCGATGTAGACCGGATAGGGGTCGATGTGGCGCACGTCGTGGACAATGCCGCTGGGCAGCGTCTGCCGGGCCCGGCGGAAGAATTCGGCCGACTTCTTGGTCCGCGCCGTAAAGGCCGCGACGATGGGCGAATTGGACTGGATCTCGGCGGGATTGGACATGCGATTTCCTTATGACGAAGGGGCCGGTCTCAGGGCTCATGGCTGCATCGTACAAAGCCCCGGCCGCCGGGCCAAGGTGCTGCGAAACCGAGGCTCCTCACGATTTCAGCTTGCCCTCGATCCAGCGCGCCACGGAAAGCAGGCGGCCGTCGCCGCACAAGGGGCCGGCAACTTGCAGGCCCATGGGCAGGCCGGCCGGGCCAGTGAACACCGGCAGCGTCGCCGTGGGTACGTGCAGGAAGGTCCAAACGCCGTTGAAGATGGGGTCGCCGGTGGCCTCGAGGCCGGCCGGCGCCTCGCCCAAGGCTGTCGGTGTAAGCAGGGCGTCGTAGCGCCCGAAAGCCTCGGCCAGCAAGGCCCGGCCCCGGTCCGCCAGATCGAGCGCCGCCAGGTAGCGCTCGGCCTCCACGGTCATGCCGCTGGCCGTCATCTGGCGCATCTCGGGGCTCAGGAGCTCGGCCCGCTGTTCACGTTCCCAGCTCAGCCAGCGCGCCACCTCGAAGTGCATGACGTCCCAGTGCGCCGCCCGCAATTCATCGAAGGGCGCGGCCAGTGTGACGTCGTCGACGCTGGCGCCGGCCGCCCTGAGCGTTGCGGCGGCCTCGTCCAGCTTGGCCTCGACGCCGGCCTCGGCCTCGGACCAGGGCGCGTTGCGCAAGTAGCCCAGCCTGAGCGGCGGATCGAGGGCGTGCTTGAAGCTATCGGCGCTACGGCCGCTGCTGATAGCGGCGAACAACGCCACGTCGTCGAGGCTGCGGCCCAGCACACCGATGGTATCGAGGCTGTCGGAGATCAGCTTGAGGCCGGCCCGGGGAATGGTGCCGTGGCTGGGCTTGAAGCCGACGACGCCGCAAAAGGCGGCCGGGCGGCTGATCGAGCCGCCGGTCTGGGTACCAAAAGCCAGCGGCACCATAGCGTCGGCCACGGCCGCCGCCGAGCCCGAGGAGGAGCCGCCCGGGGTGTGTTCCGGATTGTGCGGATTGCGCGTCTTGCCGGGGTGCAGACCGGCGAACTCCGTGCTCACGGTTTTGCCCAAGACGACACAGCCCGCGGCCCGGGCCAGGGCGACGCAGGCGGCATCGCCGGCGGGACGATGGCCGGCATAGATGGGCGAGCCCATGGCGGTGGGCATGTCATAGGTGTCGATGATGTCCTTGACGCCGATAGGCACACCGTGCAGCGGGCCCCGCGGCTGCTCGCCATCGCGGGCCCGGGCCGCGGCCAGGGCCGCCTCGGGGTCGAGGTATTCCCAGGCCTGGACCACGTCCTCGCGGGCCTCGATGCGGGCCAGGCAGGCGGCCACCAGTTCTTCGCTGCTGATTTTCTTCTTGGCGATCATGGCGGCGACGCCGATGGCGCTGAGTTGGTTGAGGTGGCTGGTCATGTTCTTGCCCTCATTACCACGGCGTGCCCTGAAGTCGGCCCCAGATTAACGCCCCTATTTCTCGCTGAATACCTCGATGCCCTGCCAACCGGCCGGCGGCGGAGCGCCCTGGAATTGGCTGATGCGGCGGCGGTAGAGGGCATAAACCGGACAGTCCGGCGCGGCGTCGGTCAGGGCGCCGAGGACGTCATCGGCTTGCTGCCACTCCCGGGCCCGGTAGTGGGCCAGGGCCTGGTGGTAGCGCTCCAGCTCGTCGGCGCCGGGGCTGCCGGAGGCGTCGGGATCCAGAGGCTCGAAGATGCGTACCGGCTCCTGCTTGCCCTTGACCCGCACCCGGTCGAGCTCGCGGTAGCGAAACCCGGGGGCGGCGGCCGTGCTCTCGCTGACGATCAAGGGCACGCCGTAAATTCGCGTCAGGCCCTCGATGCGCGAGGCCAGGTTCACGTTGTCGCCGATCACGGTGTAGTTGAGGCGGCGCACCGAGCCCATGTTGCCGGCCACCACCAGGCCTGAGTTGATGCCGATGCCGGTGGCGATCTCGGGCAGACCCTGGGTCCTGAGCTCAAAGTTCAGCTCGGCCAGTTCGTGGCCCATGGCGAGGGCCGCCCGGATGGCCCGCGCCGCATCGTCACTATTTCCCAGCGGCGCCCCGAAGAGTGCCATGATGGCGTCGCCGATGTACTTGTCGACGACACCCCCTTCGGCCTCGATGGCCGTGCTCATGCGGGTGAGATAGCGGTTCAGGAGATCGAGCAGCTGGGCCGGCCGCTGACGCTCGGAAAGCGCCGTAAAGCCGCGGATGTCGGAGAACAGGATCGATACCTCGCGCTCTTCGCCGCCGAGCTCCAGGTCCTTGCTCAGCAGTTCCTCGGCCACCGTCGGATCGACCACCTTGCCCAGTAAATCGCGCACCCGGTCGCGCTCGGCCAGGCCCTGGGTCATGGCGTTGAAGGCGCCGGCCAGCTCGCCTATCTCGTCGGCCCGATCGATGGCCACGGCACTGGCGTAGTCGCCCTCTTGCACCCGCCGCGTCGCCGCCACCAGGGTCTCTACCGGCCGGGTGACACCTCGGGCGATGACGCTGGCGCCAAAAAGCGAGATCACGAAGGCCACGGCGGTGAGCACCAGCAAGGCCAGCCGCAGTCTCTGGTAGGGCGCCAGCGCCGCGGCCAGCGGGCGTTGCAGCACCACCTGCACCGCTCCCCCACCCTCGTCCCCCAGGGGCTGCATCAGACTGACGCTGTCCCGGCCGCCGAGATCGAGTACGAAGCTCCGCCCCGGCTGGCGGCCACTGCCCAGCGCCCGGGCCAGCGCCGCCGGAGCGGTCAGGGTCGAGGCCTCAACGCGCCAAACCTCGCCGCTTCGGCGCAACAGCGAGACATCGGCCCGCGTCAGCTCCTCGAGCGCTGCCACGAAAGCTTCATCGAGCCGGAACCCGATACCGATCCAGGCCACCGGCAGCGGTGCCAGCAGCGGCACCAGGACGACCTGGTAGGGCGCCTCGTCGAGCAGCATGACCTGGGCCGCCTCGCCCTCGTCGCTGTCGTCGGCGGCCTCGATGATGTCCTCGAAGTCGAGCTCCTCGGCGCCCGGCGGACGCTCCAGCGTGCTGGCGATTTCCTCGGCGTCGAGGGAATAGAGCACCATGACATCGGCTTTGATACGGGCCTGGTGGTTGCGCAGCGCCGACAGCAGCGTGCCACCATCGCCGCTGGCATAGGCCGTCTTGAAAGCAAAGTCCCCAGAGAGCAGCCTGGCCGCCTGGGTCGACTGGGCCGTGCGACTGGCCAGCAGGCGCGCGAAGACGCGGGCATCGACCTCGAGCTCGGCATTGATCTGGCGCCGCGCATTGCGGCTGTTGGCGAGGTCGACGGCGATGAAAGCGGCGCCCTGGACGAGCAGCAGCAGGCCGACGAAAAAGACCGTCAGGCGCGTGCGAAAGCTGCGGAAGCGTAGCAAGGCTCAGTTGCCGCCGGCGAAACCCTCGTCGCCGGAATATTTCTTGTCGGCATCCTTGGGCTTTTGCCGCCACCACTTCTTTTTCGGCCGCAAGCGGATCTTGAAGTCGACCTCGGCAGCCGATGATATCTCGGCATAGCTCGAGCCCGCCACCGCCAGCGCCAGGCAAAACATCGGGAGCCTGCTCACGGCCGGCTCAGTAGGTATCCGACACCGGCAGGTCGGCATCGAACGGCTTGCCGCGCCACCACCTGGTTTTCGGCTTGAGGCGGATCTTGAAGTCGACCTCGGCGGCCGAGTTCAGGGATATGCTGCGCGGGTTTTTCGCCGCCTTCTTCTTCCCTTTCATGCCGGGATGCCAGACCCGCACCTCGTATTCGCCATCCGGAAGATCGGCGATGACGGCTCGGCCGGCCTTGTCGGTCACCGCCGCATAGGGCGTCTCCAGTACCAGCACGTGGGCGACCATCCAGTCGTGGATGTTGCAGCCTAGCGCCACCTCGCCCGGCTTGTCGAAGATCACAGGTTCGGCCTGGCTGCCGCCGTAGAGGGGTCGCTCGAAGCGCTTGGCCGGCGACACCGAATAGAGGTGGTGCTTGATGTTGTCACGGTTGGGAAAATGCACCGACGTGCCGACGTGAAGGACCGAAACGAAGGGCACATAGAGCTTGCCGATCTGGTCGATGACGGCCCGCGTGGACGCCGCCGGCACCGCAGCCGACGGCGTGGCATAGATTACGGCATCCGCCACCGCGCCCTTTTCGTCGCTGACGCTGCCGCGAAGCTCGGCCGCCCCGGCCGCGAGCGCCGCGACGGCGGCCAGGACGCTGGTCATTGGGACCAGGAACATAATGCGCCACATTTTGGATCTCCCCCCGAACATCCGTGCCCTGAGATTAGCATGAATATGGCTTGCCGGCACGGTAGGGCCAGCGCCGCCGACTATTCGACCAGCACGTGCTCGGTGCCGATCCAGAGTGGCGATTGGGGCAGGTCGATGAATTTTTGCTCATCCACCACCAGTTCCTTGCGAGCCCGGCGCGAGGCCGGATCGTCGGCATTGGCGCCGAGCTCTTCCGTGCTATCGAACCAGAGCTCGGCAATGCCGTCGAAGGGCTCGGCGCCGCCGCGTGAGCGCCGCATAGCCTCGGAGACCTCGTTTTCCATGCCATGGACCTGGACGTAACGGCGGATGCGCAGGACCTCGGCATGTTTGCGCACCAGCGGGCCATGGTTGTCGAGCCAGTAGGCCAGGAATTCGGCGTGGCTGAGGTGGGGCAGACGGCGCAGGCAAAAACTGAGTTTGATCATCGGATTCCATTCTCCCCGTGCAGAACATCATCTTAGTACCCAATTCACATGCCGCCAAAGTCCGCTATTGTTGGGCCGGTTTTGCGGCCAGGAGTGCGTTGTCGTGGGTTCCATCGCCGAGATTACCGCCCAATTGACGGCGCCCGGGGCGCCCTTCGAGATGACCGAAGTGGAGATCCGCGGCCGGCCGGTGCGCATTTGGAAAAACTGCCCGCCGACCCTGCCGGCGGTGCTCGACGTCATGCGCGGCCACGGCGAGCTGCCGTTTCTGGTCTACCAGGACGAACGCCTGAGCTACGCCCAACACGACCGCCGGGTAGCCGCCCTGGCGACAGCACTGATCGAGGATTTCAGCGTAGAGAAGGGCGACCGTGTCGCCCTTGCCCTGCGCAACTATCCGGACTGGGTGGTGGCCTTCTGGGCGGCGGCCCAGGTCGGCGCCGTGGTGGTGCCGCTGAACGCCTGGTGGACGGCGGCCGAACTCGAGTACGGCCTTAAGGATTCGGGCTCGGTGCTACTGATCGCCGACGGCGAACGGGCCGAGCGCTTGGCGGGGCGTATCGAGGGGCTCGATTTGCGCGGCCTGATCTCGGCCCGCGGCGCGGCCCAGGGCTGGACGGACTTCGACGACCTGCTGGCCCGTCACCAGGGCGCCCCGCTGCCTCAGATGCCGATCGCACCCGAGGACGACGCCACGATTTTCTATACCTCCGGCACCACGGGCTCTCCCAAGGGCGCCGTGGGATCGCAGCGCAACATCGCCACCAACATCTTCAGCCTGATGTTCTGCCGCGCCCGGGCCGTCTTGCGCGACGGCGGCGAGCTGCCCGATCCCGACCTGCCGCAGCCCAAGAAAGCGACGCTGCTGGCGGTGCCTTTCTTCCACGTCACCGGCTGCCACTCGGCCATGCTCTCGAGCGCCTATGCCGGCAACAAGCTGGTGCTGATGCACAAGTGGGATGCCGGCCAGGCGCTGGCGCTGATCGAGCGCGAGAGCGTTACCGGTTTCGGCGGCGTGCCGGCCATCGCCTGGCAGGTGCTGGAGCACCCCGAGCGCGAGAACCACGACCTTTCCAGCGTCGAATACGTGGCCTACGGCGGTGCCCCGGCGGCACCGGAGCTGGTCAACCGCATCGGCGAGGTCTTCCCGGCGGCGCTTTCGGCCAACGGCTACGGCATGACGGAGACCTCTTCGCTGGCGGCTCAGAACATGGGCGGCGACTATCTGGCCAAACCCGACAGCATCGGCCCGCTGATCCCGGTTTGCGACGGCCGCGTGGTTGGCGAAGGGGGCGCCGACGCGGGTGACGGCATCGGCGAGCTTTGGATCCAGGGCCCCAACATCGTGCGCGGCTACTGGAACAAGCCGGACGAGAGCGCCGAGAGCTTCTCAGACGGCTGGATGCGCACCGGCGATCTGGTGCGCCGCGACACGGACGGTTTCCTCTATGTCCTCGACCGGGTCAAGGACATGCTGATCCGGGGCGGCGAGAACGTCTATTGCGTCGAGGTCGAGGACGCGCTCTACAGCCACCCCCAGGTGATGGACGCCGCCGTCGTCGGCCTGCCGCACAAGATCCTGGGCGAGGAAGTGGGCGCCCTGGTGCAGGTCACGCCCCGAGCCAGGGTCACGGCCGACGAACTCAAGGATCAGGTGGCCGAACGCCTGGCCGCCTTCAAGGTGCCGGTGCGCATCGAGCTGCAAAACGAACCCTTGCCGCGCAACGCCAACGGCAAGATCCTCAAATCCGAGATCCGCGACCGCATGATCGAGCCCTCATAATACCGCCGTCATGCCGCCATCGACGGTGATGGCGGCGCCGTTGACGTAGGATCCGGCCCCGGAAGCCAAAAAGATCACGGCGCCGGCCAGCTCGCCGGGATCGCCCCAGCGGCCGAGCGGCGTGCGGCTGCAGACCATTTCGTTGAACTCTTCGTCCGCCATCAGCGGCTGGGCCATCTCGGTGGCGAAATAGCCCGGGCAGATGGCGTTGACGGTGACGCCGCGGGGGCCGAGCTCGGCCGCCAACGAACGCGTCAGGCCGATCAGGCCGTGCTTGCTGGCGACGTAGGCGGGAATGCTGGGCCGGCCGATCAGGCCCATCACCGAGGCGATATTGATGATGCGGCCGTGGCCGGCCGCCGTCATCGGTCGGGCTGCCTCGCGGGCCAGGCGAAAGCAGGCCGAAAGGTTGACCTCGATAACGTGCTGCCAGGTGGCGCTGTCGTAATCGGCGAGCTCGGCCCGCCTGATGACGCCGGCGTTGTTGACCAGCACATCGAGCCGGCCGTGCTCGGCCAGCAGGGTCTCGAGGGCGGCCGCCGTGGCGGCCTCGTCGGCCACGTCGAAGGTGGCCCGGGATGCGGCCAGGCCGCGGCCCAATAGCTCGGCCTCGCGCGCTTCCAGGTCGGCGGCGTGGCGGGAGTTCAGCACCACATGGGCGCCGGCGGCGGCCAGGGCCTCGGCAAAGACCCAGCCCAGACCGCGCGAGGCGCCGGTGACCAGCGCCACCCGGCCGGCCAGCGAGAAAAGAGATTCGATTTCCGACATGGTGTTGCCTTTCGTCGTCCGGCCCGGCGGGCCACAATGGGCCCGGGCAATGTCGGAGGATGACGCAAAATGGCCAGACTGAGCAAACTCAGCCGATCGATCGCCGGAAAAGTGGCCATCATCACCGGCGCCGCCAGCGGCATGGGCCGGGCCACGGCGCACCTTTTTGCCGACGAAGGGGTCAAGGTGGCCGTCGCCGACATCAACGGCGAGGGCGTCGAGACGGTGGTCGGCGAGATCGCGGCGGCCGGTGCCACGGCCCGGGGCTGGCAGCTCGACGTCGCCGATCCCCAGCGCATAGTCGACGTGGTGGCCGAGGTGGCCGAACACTTCGGCGGTCTCGATATCCTCGTCAACAACGCCGGCATCTCCGCCGAAGTGGCCATCGATGCCGAGGACTACGAGAGCCACTGGGCCCGCCACCTCGACATTCTGCTCACCGCCCAGATGCGCCTGATCCGCGCCGCGCTGCCCCACCTCAAGGCCTCGGGCGGTGGCCGCATCGTCAACATCGCCTCGACCGAGGGCCTGGGCGCGACGCCGCGCATCAGCCCCTATTCCACGGCCAAGCACGCCGTCATCGGCCTGACCCGGTCGCTGGCCACCGAATTGGCGCCCGAGGGCATCACCGTCAACTGCATCTGCCCCGGCGCCATCCGCACCGCCATGACGGCCAACATCCCCGACGAGCACAAGCAGGTCTTCGCCCGCCGCCGGGTGCCGCTGGCGCGCTATGCCGAACCCGAGGAGGTGGCCCACGCCACGCTCAGCCTGGTGCTGCCGGCGTCGAGCTACATCAACGGCGTGGCGCTGCCGGTCGATGCCGGCCTGACCATCAAGAACGCCTGACCGGCGGGACCCGCCCCTGCTCCACGCCGCGGCAGCAACGGCCCGCGTAGGATTCGCGATTCCACACTGGACTTCCGCTTTCAACCCCAGCAGGTCCGGTGCCGGGGGCACAGTTAACCTACCAGGGACGACGCTGAATCGACGTGAATGACCCAGAACGGACGTAGGGCTCCCCTCGCAGACGTGGTCGTTGACGAGGCGGCGCAAGGAGTTGATCAAGGTCGCGCAAGGGCGGTCCAGTAGCGATAGCCGCACATCTGAAGTTCCCGAACCCGCCGGCAGGGTCAAGCCAGGCATGTAGTCCAGAAGATCCCGTAAAGAGGTTTCAACCCTGTCTCACAGGCACTGACGCTGGGCAAGCACAAGCAATCGTCGGCGGAGTTCACGGACATGATTGTCAATTGGCCTCGACGAGCTGCTGGATCAATTCGCCGGCCAACCGCTGTTCTTTCCGATCTCGCTTCATCCGCTCGTGTCGGGCCGGCCGTATCGGTTTCGGGCGTCGCGTCGCGCCTTCGAGCACATCCTGAAGCACCGCGACCTAATTTGGCTCACGCAACCACATAAGACTTGTAAGCATATCGGGGGCCTTTCACCCGGTAGCGTCCCGGCAAGTTGAGGCGCCCGCCGTTCACATCAATCGAGCAAAGGGCGGCGGGCGCCATAGCCGGTTGCCTGCTCATAGGCATGAGCGACTTGTAAGATCAGTAAGTCGGCCCCGGGACGTCCTGTGACCTGCAACCCGAGCGGAATGCCGTTGGAAGAGAAACCGCACGGCACCGTCACCGCAGGCAGGTTCAGCATCGGCGCAATATAGTGCAGGCGCCAGTCCTTGGCTTGGGCCGCTTCTTCGTCGTCATGACGGTAGGGATCATGGGTGTCGTCGGGCCAGACCAGAACATCGTGATCGTCGAAAGCAGCGGCGACATCGTGCCAAAGCCGCATGCGGCGTCCCTCGGCCCGGCCCAGGTCTTCGCCCCTGAGGCTGGAGAACCACTCGTATCGATCGCGCAACGATGGGGCCAGTCTGCCACGGTCACGGTCGTAAACCGGCTTCACGTCGCCCGTGACACGCTCATAGGCAAGCATCATGTATGCATCCACCAAATCCTCGACATCCAGGTGACGTGGTGAGACCACACAACCCAGGGACTCGAAGACGATCCTCTGGTCATCGAAGTTACGGCCGATATCGGGGTCGAAATTGAGGGAGCCGTGATCGCGGCTCCAGCCGATCCGAAGCCCCTTCAGGTCTCGCTCGAGGTCGGGCAGACCCGGCGGGAATGGCGCCGGCATCGGCACCGGGCAGCGAGGGTCGGGACCTGAGAGCACCGAAAGAAAAAGCGCCGCATCCGCCACCGTACGTGCCATCGGACCCGGCGTGTTCATGTTGTTCCACAGTGAGGGATTGGGGATGTCGGGGATGATCCAGGTGGTGGGGCGGAGCCCCACAATGTTGCACCAAGCGGCGGGGTTGCGTACGGAGCCGCCGATATCCGAGCCGTCGGCCAGCGAACACAGACCCGCGGCAAGCGCTGCGCCGCTGGCGCCGCTGCTCACGCCAGGACAAAGATCGAGGTTCCAGGGATTGCGAGTGGGACCGAACACAGGATTGCTGCAGGTATTGATCGCCATCGTGAACTCGGGTGTGTTGAGCTTGCCGAGAATGATCGCGCCGGCCGCTTTTTCGCGTTCGACCACGAGATGATCGAAGTCCGGAACATGTTTCTTGAAGGCCACGCAGCCGAAGGTGGTGCGAAGCCCCTTGGTCTGGAAGCAGTCCTTGACGCCGATAGGGAGCCCGTGCAGGACGCCGGCGGCGGCGCCATTCGCGATCACGGCGTCGGCCGATTTCGCCTCTTCTCGCGCCTCCTCCAAACGCAGGGTCACGAAGGCGTTGAGAATCGGATTGTGACGATCGATGCGCTCGATGTGAGCGTCCACCATTTCCAGGACGCCTACGTCCCGCCGATCGAGCAGGGCCTTTTGCTCGACGGCTGAAAGCCAACAAAGATCGGTCAAATCCATCGATCACCCCTCGTGCAACCTCATTGCCGTGGCGTTACGCTCCGGAGCACGGTCGGTCCATCGCAATAGAGGCCATATGGCCACTCTTTCCAGCCCTAGGGCTAAATCGGACGCACGTTAGAGAAGATGACGGGCCGAGCCTTCCATTCGTCTCGAGAGGTCGCCATGGTCGTTCACCATCGTTTGGGGCTCCTTATAAACGGAAGCGATTGACCGAATAAGCGGCAATATCAACCTCTGGCGCCTGGCCAGCAACCAGTGATCCGATCACCGCGGCCGAGCCGCACGACAGGGTCAGCCCTAGGTGCCCGTGTCCGGTGTTGACGAACAGGTTCTCATAGGGCGAGGGGCCGATGATTGGCATGCCGTCCGGCGTCATTGGACGGAGCCCCGCCCAATCCTCGATCACCTCGCGGGCGGCAAGTTCGGGAAAGACGTCGGTCACCGAGTCTACGAGAGCGCCGGCGCGGCGCGGGTCGTGTCGGTCGTCGTCACCGACGAACTCGGCCTTGCCGACGATACGAAAGCGATCGCCGAATCGCACGAGCCCGACCCGGCGGTCGTAGTCGACGAGCGGCATGGTCGGGGCCGTGTTCCACCCCCGAAGCGACAGCGTCCGCGAATATCCCTTCACGGGATAGATAGGAAGCCCAATACCGAGGGGTCGAACGAGGCTAGCGCTGTCCTTGCCGAGTGCAAGCACGTATAGGTCGGCGTCCAGGGGTCCGTCGTTGGTTTCGACTTGTGAGATTCGCTTCCGCTCGACCGCAAGCCGGCGGATCTTCGTCCCGAAACGGAATTCCACCCCCATGCGGCGGCAGATTTCGGCGATCCCCTCGGTGAACAACGCCGGATCTCCACTCTCGTCGACGGTGCTGGGACTGCCCTTGGTGAAGTCATTGGCGGAACTACACGACGGCGGGTTGGAGATCGAGAGCGAGGTCGGCGTTGGCACCAGGGCGACGATCTGGTTTCCACGGCAGAGGGTTGTCAGCGGCAACTGATGCGCATGGAGTTCTAGCCTGCTTTTCTCATCGGGTCACGGGCAGCAAAGCCCCCAGGGTGGTAAACTCACCAAACCTGGGTTCCCGCTTTCGCGGAAATGACAAGAAGAAAACCCGGCCCTAACTTTTCTTGCCGTGGCCACCGAGGTAGACCTCGACGACGCGGGGGTCGGCCAGCACTTCCTCGGGCGGGCCCTCGGTGACGAAGCGGCCATAATCGACGACGTAGATGCGGTCGGCGAGATCGGCCACCATCTGCATGTCGTGCTCGACCCACAGCATGGTGATGCCGATCTCGTGCTTGATGCGCAGGATGAAGCGCGCCAGGTCCTCTTTTTCCTCGCGGTTGAGGCCAGCCGAGGGCTCGTCGAGCAACAGCAGTTTGGGCTCCATGGCCAACGCTCGGGCGAAGCCCGCGACCTTCTGGATGCCGAAGGGCAGCGCCGCCACGGGCTGCTTGCGGTAGCGCTGCAGCTCGACGAAATCGAGGATCTCCTCGACGCGCCGGCGATGCTCGACTTCTTGCCGGCGCACCGGACCGAAGAAAAGGCCCTCGCTCAGCAGGTTGCTCTTGAACCGGGTGTGGCGGCCAATCAGCAAATTATCGAGCACGCTGAGGTGGGGAAAGAGCTCGGCATGCTGGAAGGTGCGGGCGATGCCGCGCCGCGCCACGATGTGGGGCTTGAGACCGGTGATGTCCGAGCCCTCGAAAACGATCCGGCCGCCGCCCGGGCGGTAGATGCCGCTGATGCAGTTGAGCACGCTGGTCTTGCCGGCGCCGTTGGGACCGATCAGGGCCAGGATCTCGCCGGGCCGGGTCTCCAGGCGCAATTCGTTGAGCACGCTCAGGCCACCGAAGTTGAGCGAGAGATCCTCCAGCACCAGTGCTCCCTCAACCATACCACCTCCGGGAGCGACGGTATTGTTTGACGTCACGATAGCTGCGCCGGTCCTCGCCCTCGGCCCGGCCGAGGTAGAATTCCTGTATGTCCTTGTGACCGAGCAGGCGCTGGGGATCGCCGTCGAGCACGATGCGCCCGCTTTCGATGACATAGCCGTAATCGGCCACCTCCAGCGCCACGGCGGCGTTCTGTTCGACCAACACGATGGTCAGGCCGAGGTCGCGGCGGATGGCCACCAGGCGCTCGATGAGTTCGTCGACGATGAGCGGCGCCAGGCCCAGCGACAACTCGTCGACCAGCAGCAGCTCGGGCTCGCAGGCCAGCGCGGCGCCGATGGTCAGCATCTGGCGCTCGCCGCCCGAAAGGTAGCCGGCCAGCCGGTTGCGGGCCTCGGCCAGGCGGGGGAAGTAGTCGTAGACCACCTCGGTCCGCCGCACGCCGCCTTGGCGCGGCGTCGCCACCTCGAGGTTCTCGGCCACCGTCAGGCTCTCGAAGACCTTGTCGCGCTCGGGCACCAAGACGATGCCCAGCCCGGTGATCAGATGCGGCGGCTGGTTGGCGATCGGGCGGCCGCGATAGTGGATGGTGCCGTCGCTGACTTTGGCGTCATCGAGGCCGATAAAGCCGGAGATGGCCCTGAGCGTGGTCGTCTTGCCGGCGCCGTTGGTACCCAGTAGCGCCACGATCTGACCCTCGCGCACCTCCAGCGAGACGCCCTGCACCGCCGTCACCACCTGGTGGTAGACGACCTCGACGGTGTCGAGTGTGAGGAGCTTGCTCACCTCAGCTCCCCAAGGGCTTGTGGCGGAAGGGCCATTCCAGGAAATAGTCCCTGAGGCGATGCCAGATGCCGACCAGGCCCAAGGGCTCGAAGACCAAAAAAAGGATCATGATGAGCCCGAAGGAGGCAAAATTGACGGCGAAGATGTGGTCGGCGAAACGCGCCGGCACCGGCAGCACCTCCATGCCCCATTCGATGACGTAGGGGAAGAGGACGACGAAACCGGCACCCAGGATGGCCCCCAGGATCGAGCCCAGGCCGCCGATGATGATCATGGCGACGTACTGGATGGTAAGAAAGAGCGAGAAGGCCTCGACCGAGACGAAGCTGTGGTAGTAGGCGAAGAGGCAGCCGGCAATGGCCGTCAGCACCGAGGAGACGACGAAGGCCGAAAGCTTGTACCAATGCACCGAAATACCCAGCGCCTCGGCCGCCACTTCGCGGCCGCGGATGGCGGCCCAGGCCCGGCCGGTACGCGAACGTACCAGGTTAAGGCTGAACAGCACCACGGCAACGTCGATCAGCAGCAGCACGAAATACCAGGCCCGCGGGTCCGACAACTCCCAGCCCATGATGACCGGCGGATCGATCAAAATACCGGTGGAAAAGCCGCGGATGGTTTCGTATTCGCCGCCCAGGAAGACGACGATGAAGTGCAGCGCCAGTGTGCTCATGGCAAGATAAAGCCCCTTGAGGCGCAGGCTGGGCAGGCCGAAGATGACGCCCAGCAGGCCGCCCATGAGGGCCGAAGCGGGCAGCGTCAGCCAAATCGATGCGCCGATTTCCTTGACCAGGATACCGGTGACAAAGGCGCCGGCGGCCAGCAAACCGGCCGAGCCCAGCGAGATCTGGCCGGCATGCCCCGAGAGCAGCATCAAGCCCACCGAGCCGACGATGGCGAGAAACACCTGGTTCGCCAGATCGAGCCCGAAGGGGCCGGTGAGGAAAGGAAAGCCGAGCAGTGCCGCCGCCAGCAGCAGCACCCAGAACCATTGGAATCGGGTCTCCACCAGCACCAGGTCGGCGCCGTAGTCGGTCTTGAAATAGCCGCTGGCCCGGGACATCAGACGCGCTCGAATTCCTCTTTGGTGCCGAAAAGGCCCCAGGGCCGGATCATCAGCATGGCCAACAGCACCAGGAAGGGCACCACGTCGCTGACCAGGGCGTCGATGTAGTGGATGGCCAGGACCTCGGCCGTGGCCACGATGAAGGCGCCCAATAGCGCTCCCAACAGGCTGTCGAGGCCGCCCACCAGGGCCGCCGGGAAGGCCTTGAGGCCGATGATCACCAGCGTCGTCTCGAGGCCCGAATCGGCGGCCAGCAGCATGCCCGTGGCACCGCCGGTAAAGACCGCCATGCCCCAGGCCAGGGCGTAGATGACATGCAGCCGTATGCCGCGCTGGGCCGCCAGCAAGGGGTTCTCGCCGGCCGCCCGCATGCGCACGCCCCAGCGCGTGAAGCGGAAGAAGACGAAAAGCCCGAGATAGACCGCCACAGCCACCAGTACGGTGAGCAGGTTGACCTGGGACAGTGCCATGCCCTCGGCCAGTTGCAGCGAGCCGTTCTGCCAGCCCAGCTCTTCCAGCGGGTGGCGCAGCCGGTCGGTCCAAAACAGCACCACCAGGCCGCGCAGCAGAATGCCCAGCGCTATGGTCACAAGTACCGCCGCCACCACCATCTCGCCGGTCATGCGCCGCATCAGCAAGAGATAGACCGCGATGCCCATACACAGGCTGAGCACCAGCGCCGCCCCCAGCGCCAGTACGGGATGGCCGCCAAACAGCGAGGCCGTGGCCAGCAGCAGATAGGCCCCCAGCAGCATCAGCTCGCCGTGGGCCAGGTTGAGCACCCGGCTGACCCGGTAGACCAGCACGTAACCACAGCAGATCAGGGCGTAGATCGCCGTCAGCACGATGATGTTGGTAAAGACCTGCATGGCTTCGGGTTAGTTGGGGGGTTGGTTGTAGACCCGGCGGCTTCGCCCCAGCCCGCCCGCCGAGGGGCAGGCTGGGGCGTCAATGCTCAAGCCGTCACTTAATGTCGTAGGACGTCCAGTCCTGAAGCTGGATGATGCCCTGCTTGGCGTTGTCCCAGCGGTAGACCCGGTAGTGGTGCCGGGTACGGAAGTGGTTGCCGCTGGTCCAAATCAGATTGCCGCCGCGCAAGCCCTTGAGGTCGACGTTTACATTGTCGAGCGCCGCCGTCACCTTGGCCCGGGTAGGTGGCCAGGCGACGTTCTTCAACAGCCCTTCGAGGGCCAAGGCATGAGCCCAGCCCTCGCCGAAGTAGGTCAGCGGGAATTTGGAGCCGGCCTTGTCATAGGCCGCCTTGATCTCGGCGTGGACCGGCAGGTTGTCCTGGAACATGGCGTTGGCGCCGTAGACCAGCAAACCTTCGTCCTTGACGCGCTTGAGCTCTTCCTCGGCGTTGTTGTGGGCATAGGTGATGAAGGTACCCTTCCAGCCCAGCTTCCTGAGCGCCTGGAAGGTCTTGATCTGGGTCACCCAGGGGGCCCAGGAATAGCCCCAGTTGGCGCCGGCCTGAATGATCTTGGTGGCGAAGGGCGAATAGTCGGGTGTTGGCGGCGGTGCCGATTCGTTGGCCACCGCCTTCATGCCCATGGAGTCGGCCAGTTTGGCCGCCCTGTCGACCTCGGCCCGCGAGATCGGGATGGCCATCGAGACCAGGCCGATCTTGGCCTTGCTGCCATCCTTGGCCTTGATGTAGTCCATGGCGAAACGGGCATCGTAGCCGGCGGCGTAGGCGGTGGCGCAGGCCTGCAGGTCGTTGGCCGGCGGATAGACCTCGCGCGGGCAGACCCCGGCAAAGAGTAGCGGCGTCTTGGATTTCCGCGATTCCGCGACCATCGGCGCATAGGTGCTGGAGAGGCTGACGTTCATCATCAGATGGACGCCTTCCTGATTGACGAAGCGCTTGGCGTCGGAGGCGCCTTTCGAAGCCTGGGCCTGGTTATCTCGGATCAGGATCTTGACCGGGTGGCCGTTGACGCCGCCTTTTTGGTTGAGGCCGGCAAAATAGATCTTGATGGCCTCGGCCACCGGCGCATAACCGGCCGAGCCGCGCCCCGTCATGGCGGCGGATACGCCGACCAGGTAGGCGTCCTGGGCCAGCGCCGGCGCAGCCGGCACCAGGACCTGGACCGCCACCACGGCGAGCGAGGCAATTGCCAAACTCTTAAGTGATTTCATATACACGACACACCTCCTTCTTCTCCCTGTTGAAGTCTCTTATCCCGCTGCCGGCTGCTCGAGGATATCGCCGACCTCGGCCGCCTGGCGCCCGGCTTCGTCGTCACTGTACATGGATTCGACCATGGCGCTGAAAGTCTCGTACATCAGCCCGCGCTTGATCTTGCGCGTCGGCGTCACGGGCTCGCCCTCCTCCTCCGGGTCCAGCACCTTGGGCAGGATGCGGAAGGCCTTGACCTGTTCGACCCGGGCCAGGTCTGTGTTGGCCTTGTCCACCTCGACGGCGATCAGGCCCTGCACTTCCTCGGTTTCGGTCAGGCTGGTGAAACCGGCATAGGCGAGGTTGCGGTTGCGCGCCCAATTGGAAACCGTGTCGAAGTCGATCTCGATGAGCGCCGAGACGTACTTGCGATTGTCGCCGAATACCACGGTTTCGCTGACGTAGGGGCTGGCCCGCAGCGTGTTCTCGATATGCGTCGGGCTGAGCGACTTGCCGCCCGAGGTGATCATGAAATCGCGCGCCCGGTCGATGATCCGCAGCCGGCCCTCACGCCAGGCGCCGATGTCGCCGGTCCGCAACCGGCCCTCGGCGTCGTAAAGTTCCGCCGTGGCCTCGGGCTTTCGCCAATAGCCCTCGAACATGTCCTGGCCGCGCACCAAAATCTCGCCCGTTTCGGCCAGCTCGACCTGCCAGCCGCTGGCGATGGTACCGATGTCGCCGGGCCGCGGAAAGTGGGCGTCCTGGCCGCTGATGATGGCACCGCCGGTCTCGGTCTGGCCGTAGATCTCGACCACGTTGACACCCCAGATCTGCCACAGCGCCATGGTCTCCGGCGGCAGCGGCGCACCGCCCGAGAGCACCAGGCCGAGCTGGTCGAAGCCGATCTTGTTGAGGATGGGCCTGAAGGCCAGCTGATAGAGCAGCCCGTTGAACCAGCGCGCCACTGGGCCGAAGCGTCCCTCCCAGCGCCGGCGGGCCTGGCGGCGGGCGTGGCCGAGCGCGAAATCGTAGATGCGGCGCTTCAGCGGGCTGGTGTTCTCGATGCCGACCAAAAGCTGCGAGGCGAATTTCTGCAGGTACCTGGGCACCGTCATCAAAAGCGTCGGCGCCACTTCGAAGAGTGTCAGCGCCAGTTCCTCGATGTCCTCGCCGTAATGCGGCACGATGTCGGCCAGCAGCGGCAGCGTGATGGTGATGTCGCGGCCCATGATGTGGCACAGCGGAAGGTAAGCCACGGTGCGGTGGCCCTTCTCGCGCAACTGGGGAAAGTGCTCGACGAAGGTCTGGGTCGCCGCCAGGTGCTTGCCGTGGCTGACCAGCGCCCCCTTGGGATCGCCGGTGGTGCCCGAGGTATAGACGATGAAGGCCGGCGCCGCCGGATCCAGCGCCGCCACCAGGGCGGCAAAGCCCTCGGCCGACGAGGGGGCGAGGAGCAAGAGGTCTTCGTAAGACCGAATGCGCGGGTCTTGGTACATGAACATGGCCGTGGTATCGATCACCACGATCCACTCCAGCCCCGAGAGCTCGTCCATCAGCGGCAGGATCTTGTCGACGTATTCCTGGTCCTCTGCGATGAACACCCGGGCCCCGCCGTCGCGCATCTGGTAGGCCACCTCCGACATCGAGGCGGTGGGGTAGATGCCGTAGGTGATGGCGCCCAAGGCCTGGGCGCCCAGGTCGCAGACCGCCCATTCCTCGCAGGCATCGCCCATGATGGCGACGCGGTCGCCGGCACTGACGCCAAGCGCCTGCAGGCCGGCCGCCGCGGCGGCCACGAAATCGCGGAACTGGCGCCAGCTTCGTTCCCGATAGATGCCCAGCCGCTTGGCCCGGTAGGCCACGGCGTCGGGCGTCTCCTCGGCCCGCCGGGCCAAAACACCTGGCGCCGTCCGGCCCCGCAGATCCCGGTAACGCTCCGCCGCTGCCGCGTTCCGTTCCATGCCCACAGGGTATCTTTCTGTTGCTGCCAGTGACAAGCGGATCACTTTGCTGCTATTCATTCTATAGATCGTTCTATAGAATAACTGACAGTAGTCGATCTTCAAGGCTAGGGTCCGTTGACATTTAAGGGATTCCCAAGAGCGCCAAAAAGTGATTCAAGCTTTCTTTTGTCAGGAGGCTTGGATGAACATGGATCGTTTGGTCATCGGGGACGAGGTTTGGGAAAAGATTTCGCCGCACCTGCCGGGCAAGGTCACGGATCGTGGTGTGACGGCGGCAGACAAT
>JASLXG010000029.1 GCA_030740435.1 Alphaproteobacteria bacterium
GACAAAGGTCGTCGTCTTCCAATGTCCCCATGGCACCGTCGCCAGCAGGCGTTGGCCGCGCCGGGCACGACCACGCAGCCGGGTCATGTTCGTTTTGGCGCCGGTTTCGTCAATGAAAACAAGACGTTCCGGGGCGAGCCAAGGTTGGCATCGCTGCCAATGCTCACGCTTTTGCGCCACATCGGCGCGCTCTTGTTCCGCCGCCCGATGAGTTTTTTTTATAGCTGTAACCAAGCGCCTGCAGCGTCGTGTTGATGGCCTGCTGAGAAATCTCAAGACCTTCGCTGAACAGCCGTTTCTTAAGCTCGGCCAGCGTGATGTCAGGCTCCGACGCCATAACCGCGTGCAGCCAGTCCTCCCAACCCGCCAGCTTCCGCTTTTTCTGTCCGCCAACCTGCCCCGGCGCCCAACTCCCCGTCTGGCGCCAGCGCCGAACCAAATTGATCGAACTCGACGGACTCACCGCAAAGCGACGCGCCGCGCCCCGGGCCGACGCCCCAGCCTGCACCGCAGCGATGATCCGAGACCGAAGAGCGAGAGGATGACTGCACCCCATCTGGTAGCCTCCTTTGATACGAACACAACATCATGTGGAGACACCAGTGAATCAGCACATCCGATTCAATGCAATCTTGAAATACTCTAGGTTCCGGCCCGGGAACCGCCATGGTCGACATCGACACAGGTCTCAACGTCTGGCAGATGACGTCGAACCACAACCGCATGATCGAGCTGCAGGCCGACACCTCGCCGCCCCGGGACGGCCCGGTCGAGATCGCCTATTTCGGCTCGTCCGCCTTCCGCATCACGTCCCCTCGGGGGGTGAGCGTCATGATCGATCCCTGGCGCAACCACCCCTCGCGGACCTGGGACTGGTATTTCCACGACTTTCCCATCACCGCCGTCGACGTGGGCACGTCTACCCACGCGCATTTCGACCACGACGCGCTGCACCGCCTGGACGTCCACGTGCTGCTGGACCGCCTGATCGGCATGTACAAGTTCGGCGACCTGACCATCACCGGCTTGGCCGACAAGCATGCCACCGATTCAAGTTGCGCCATCTACGACTTCAAGAAAATCCACAAGCTCATCCACGGCGCCGACATCGAGCCGCCCGACAATCCGCGCTCCTGGGACCACTGCCTGATCGTCGTCGAGACGGGGGGCTTAAGGATCGTCCATTGGGGCGACAACCGCCACGATCCGCCGGACGATATCTGGCGGGCGCTGGGCCACATCGACATAGCGCTTTTGCCCGTCGACGCCTCGCAGCACGTCATGGGCCACGTTCACACGGCCCACATCGTCGAGCGCCTCGGCCCCCGCGTCATCATCCCGCACCACTATTACATCTGGGACGTGGTGCAGCGCCAAAGTACCTTGCAGACGGCCGAGGCCTGGGTCGCGGCCTGTGCCGAGAGCGAGACGTTGCTTACGCCCAGCAAGGTCTATCGCATCGCGGACCTGGACAAGCTCGACCGGGTCGTCCACTTCTTCGGCGACCACGTCGCCTTCGACAAGGAGGCCTGGTTGAAGGCCGGCGGCTGAGCTCCCCTGGGCCAAAACGCGCTTGAATGTCGGACTTGCTGGCGGCATTGTCTTGACTGTGCGGCGAACCTGAACAAAAAAAAGCCGTTTCGTCAGTCGGCTCGACGACGATGCATTGGCATCGTGCGAGCCATCACTTGGGGAGGACCAATTCATGTTAAGCAAAAAAATGAAGCGAATTATTCTTTCCGCCGCGACGCTCGGCGCCATGACCCTGGCCGCCACTGCTGTATCGGCGGAGACGGTCAAGATCGGCGCCTCGGCGCCGAAAACCGGACCGCTGGCCGGCGGCTCGACCGTCACCTATTGGCCCAACGTCAAGCTCTGGGTGCAAGAGGTCAACGCCCGTGGCGGGCTGAAGCTGAAGAGCGGACCGGCCAAGATCGAACTGATCGAATACGACGACCGGACCAATCCGGGCGAGGCCATCAAGAATATCCAGCGCCTGGCCACCCAGGACAAGGTGGACTTCATCCTGGCGCCTTATGGCACCGGATTCAATCTGGCGACGGCGCCGATTTTCGCCAAGCACAACTACCCGCTGATTACCCACACGGCCATCACCGACAAGGTCGAAACCCTGACCCAGCGCTACGACAATATTTTCTTCACGCTGGGCACCACCACCGCCTTTGCCGGCTCCGTGGCCGAGGTCTTGAAGGGTCTGCGCGATAGCGGCCGGATCGGCAAGCGGGTGGCCATGGTCAATGTGGCGGACGCTTTCGGCATCGAACTGGCCAACGCGGCGCGGCCGATTTTCAAGCAGGCCGGATTCGAAATCGTCTACGACAAATCCTATCCCCTGGGTTCGCCCGATCTCTCGCCGGTGGTACGCGGCGCCAAGGCGGCCAACCCGGATGCCTTCGTGGCCTGGTCCTACCCGCCCGATACCTTCGGCCTGACGGCCCAGGCGAAGGTGCAGGGACTAAACGTCAAGGCCTTCTATACGGCGGTGGCCACGGCCTTTCCCGCCTTCGGCGGCAAGTTCGGCAAAGCGGCGGAAGGCATCCTGGGCGCCGGCGGCATCGATCCCGATACGCCCGAGATGAAGGCCTACTTCGCGGCCCACAAGAAGGCCACCGGCAAGACACCCGACTACTGGGCCAGCGGCATGGTCTATGCGACCTTCCAGATACTCGAAAGCGCCATCGAGGCCGTCGGTTCGACCGATCGCAAGGCGGTCATCGAGCATATCAAGAACAACACCTTCGCGACCGTCATCGGGCCGATCGATTTCAAGAACCAGAACAACGAGAAATTCTGGACGGTCGGTCAATGGCAGGGCGGAAAGTTCTACGGTGTCAGTTCGACGGGCCGTCCCGGCGCCAAATCGGTAAATCTGAAATCGGCCTGGTAAGCCCCTTCGCAGGCTCCCGGTGCCGCCCCTGAGGCGGCATCGGGGCTTCACGGTATAGGTTGCGGCCGTCGTGGATATCATCATCATCGGCGGGCTGTTGGGCGGCGCCTATGCGCTCATGGCGATGGGCTTGCAGCTGCAGTACGGCGTTGCCCGGATCATGAATCTGGCCAATGGCGAGATGCTGGTGGTGGGCTCGTTCGCGGCCTTCTGGATTTACACCAGCGCCGGCTTGAGCCCCATCCTGTCGATCGCCGTCGTGGCACCGCTGGCCTTTGCCGCCAATTGGCTGATCTACAAGATCTTGATGCGCCCCTTGGTCAAACGCGCCAAGTCCGAGGGGCAACTGGAGGTGGACAGCATTCTTTCCACCTTCGGCCAGAGTTTCATTCTGGTGGGCCTCATGCTGGCCGCCTTCGGCGGTGAGTATTTCAGCTATTCCTACCTCGAAATACCCTTCGAGATTCTGGACCAGCCTTATGAGCTGAACCGCATCGTCGCCTTCCTGTTCGCCACCGCGCTTTGTCTGTGTCTCTACCTTTGGCTCAATCGATCGCGCTCCGGGCTCACGCTTCGGGCGCTATCGGTCAATGCCGAGGCCGCCGGGTTGGTCGGCATCAACGTGCCGCGCGCCTCGGCCCTGGCCTTCGCGCTGGGCGGCGCGGTGACGGCCTCGGGGGGCGCGCTGCTCAGCATGTTTCTGACCTTCGACGCCTCGGTCGGCGTCATCTTCACCATGAAGGCCCTGGTCATCGTCATCATGGGCGGCGTCAGGGACGTGCGCGGCGCCATCATCGCGGCTTTCGTTCTCGGCTTCACGGAAACGGCGGTCGCCAGCCTGGTCGATCCCGGCCTGACGCTGGCCGCCGCCTACCTGTTGTTCATCCTGGTTCTGTTGTTCAAACCCGAAGGCCTTTTCGGCCGTCGTGCGGCATGACGCGGCGGGAATCATACGGGCTTCTGGCCGCTATCGTGCTGTTCGGCGCGGCGGCCTGTTTGCCTTTTGTCGATAGCGGCTATGGCCTGTCGCTCGGCGTCACCATTGCCATGTACACGGTGCTGTCCACGTCATGGACCCTGTTTTCCGGTCCGACCCACTATATTTCGCTGGCCACGGCGGCCTTTTTCGGGCTCGGCATGTATGTCGTCGGCGGTGGTCTCGAAATGCTGCCCTTTGCCGCTCTGGTCGGCATCGCCGCCTTGGTTGGCGCCCTGCTCGCCGCTCTGGTGGGGCTGGCGACATTGCGGCTGTCGGGCGTCTACTTCGTCATTTTCACCCTTGGCCTCGCCGAGCTGATTCGCCAGCTCATGACCTGGGGCCAGACCACGCTGGGCACCAGCAGCGGGCTTTACGTGCTGACCGACGTCGACGAGAAAATGATCTACTGGCAACTGCTGGTGCTGGCGGCGTTCGTCTATCTTATCGGCTGGTGGATAAACCGGTCGCGCCTGGGTTTCGCCTTGCGGATCATCGGCAACGACGAGGTCGTGGCAACCCATAGCGGCATCAACACGGCGCTCACCAAGGTTTTCCTGTTCATGATTTCGGGAACCATTGCCGCCGTCACCGGCGCCATCCTGGCACCGCGCTGGACCTATATCGAGCCCACCATCGCCTTCAGTCCGATGCTGTCCTTCCTGGTCGTCATCATGGCGCTGATCGGCGGGGCGCATCGTCTCTGGGGGCCGCTTTTCGGGGTCATCCCGTTTACCTTGGCCTGGGACCTGATCACGGCGAAGTTTCCCAATCAAACCGCCTTGATGCTCGGCATCGCCTTTTTGTTGATCGTCTACGTCATCCCCCACGGCTTCGTCGGGTTGGCCGAGAAATACTGGGCCAAATATCGCATGTGGCGGGCCTGACCGTGGTCGGATCAGCCGCCCTCTCCATTCGCAACGTCAGCAAGAATTTTGGCGGCCTGGTCGCCGTCGATGGCATGTCGTTCGACGTCGGGGAGCGGGAAGTCCTGGGCCTGATCGGTCCCAACGGGTCGGGCAAGACGACCATGCTGAATCTGATATCGGGCGCCCTGAAACCAAGCTCGGGCCAGGTCGCGCTGTTCGGCCGGGAGATTTCCGGCCGCTCGCCGAACCGCATCGCCCGCCACGGCGTGGCCCGCACCTTTCAGCTGGTGCGCATGCTGCCGGGCATGACGGTGCTGGAGAACGTCGCCGCCGGCGGGGTCTTCGGCCACCGCCGCTATTGGGCTGCGAAATTGCACCGCCGCGCCCAATACCTGGTCGAACAGATGGGCTTAAGCGGCAAGGCGGAGATGCCGGTGGCGGCCCTTACCTACATCGACCAAAAGCGCGTCGAGCTGGCGCGGGCGCTGATCTCGGATCCCAAACTCCTGTTGCTCGACGAGTGGCTTGCCGGTCTCAATCCCTCGGAGATGAAAATCGGCATAAAACTGGTCAGCGGCTTGCGCTTCGAGGGCCGCACGGTGGTCGTCGTCGAACACTACATGGATGCCGTACGCAGCCTCTGCGACCGCTGCGTCGTGATGAACAGCGGCGCCAAGATCGCCGAAGGCCCGCCCGAAGAGGTGCTCGCCGACGCCGAAGTCGTGCGCGCCTATCTGGGAGACGACGATGCTTGAGTGCCGGGACCTTTCGCTTCATTACGGCCCCCATCTTGCCCTCAGCGGCGTCTCGATCAGGATCGAGCCGGGCGAAATCGTGGTCATTCTTGGGGCCAACGGAGCCGGCAAAAGCACGCTGTTGAAGACCATTGCCGGCCTGGTCGAGCATGAGGACGAAAGCGAGGTTCTGTTGGACGGCAGATCGATCTCGGACTGGGATCCCCACCAAATCGTCGAGGCCGGCCTGGCGATGGTGCCCGAAGGTCGGGATCTGTTCGGGGAGTTGACGGTGCTGGAGAATCTGATGCTCGGCGCCTATCCCCGTCGCGCCCGGGCCGGGGAAGCGGCCAACCTGGAGCGCGTCTTGACTATTTTCCCCCAACTCGCCGAGCGCCGCGGGCAAATCGCCCAGACCATGAGCGGCGGCGAACAGCAGATGGTGGCGATAGGGCGGGCCATGATGTCGGCGCCCTCCATCCTGATGCTGGACGAGCCCTCGTTGGGCCTGGCGCCTATGCTGTGCAAGGAACTGTTCAAGGCGCTGGGAGAAATCCGCCGCTCCGGCGTCGGCATTCTGCTGGTCGAACAAAACGCCAAGCAAAGCCTGGCCATCGCCGATCGCGGCTATCTTCTGGAGACCGGGCGGATTACCGGCCAAGACACGGCACAGGCCTTGGCCCAAGACCAAGCGGTGCTGCGGGCCTATCTTGGCGAGGTGGGGCAGACGGCAACGAGTTCGCTGCGGCATCCGCCGACGGACGAAATTCTCGGGGGCAGTGTCGAGAAACTGATCGAGCGGGCGGAGCGCCGCCAAGCGGAGCACCTCGAAGAGCTACGCTCGGGCCGCAAGGAATTGCCAAAGCAGTGAAGGCAGGGCCATGAAACAGGTTTTCAAAGAAATGTATGTCGGCGGCCGCTGGTGGCCCATCGACAAGACCTTCGCCGACCTCAATCCGTCAGACGATTCGCTTTGGGCCGAGGTTCCCGACGTGGGCCTCGAGGAAGTCCGCAGCGCCATAGAAGCGGCCCACCACGGCTTCGAGAAATGGTCCGATCTGGCCTTCAATCAACGCGCCCATTTCATGCTCAAGATCGCCGAGATATTCGAAAAGCGCAAGATGGACATCGTAAAGGCGCTGCAGGCAGAGGCCGGCGGCTGGTTTGGCAAGGGCATGTTCGAAGCCAGCTACGTGCCGGAGATCTTCTACGCCGCGGCGGCCTCGAACTACGCCGCGATCGGCGAGGTCATTCCCTCCGAGTTCGGCAAACTGTCGCTGGCCATGCGCCGCCCGATGGGTGTGGTATCGGTCATCAGCCCCTGGAACTTCCCCACTCTGCTGACCGCGCGCGGCATTGCTTTCGCCATCGCCGCCGGCAATACGGTAGTGCTCAAGCCCTCGGAGGAAACGCCATATTGCGGCGGCCTCGTCTTCGCCGAGATTTTCGAGGAAGCAGGCCTTCCCGGCGGCGTCCTCAACGTCGTTACCTGTTCCCGGGACAAGGTCGCCGGCGTCGGCCGGGAGCTGGTCGAGAATCCCTTGGTCAAGGGCATATCCTTCACCGGCTCCACCGCCGTGGGACGGGGCATCGCGGCGCGCGCAGGCGCGCACCTCAAGAAGTGCTGCGTCGAGTTGGGCGGCAAGGACGCCTTGATCGTCTGCGACGATGCCGACATGGACCGGGCCACCGGGGCCGCCAACTTCGGCAGTTTCATGCATCAAGGGCAGATCTGCATGTCGGTCGAGAAGATCATCGTGCAGGAAAAGGTCATGGCGGAATTTCTCGAGCGCTTCGCCAAACGCGCCGCCAAGCTGAAGGTGGGCGATCCCAACAAGGACAAGTCCCACGTGATCGGCCCCTTGATCAACGACCGCCAGGCCGCCCGCGTCAAGGGACAGATCGACGACGCCCTGGAGAAGGGCGCCAAGATCGTGCTCGGCGGCAAGGTCGAAGGCCGCTTTGTCGAGCCCACCATCATGACCGGCGTGACGCCGGAAATGACGCTTTATCGCGACGAGACCTTCGGGCCGGTGGTCTCGGTCATTCCCTTCGCCTCCGACGACCAGGCCATCGCCATCGCCAACGATACGGAATACGGGCTCTCGTCGGGCGTCATCACCAAGGACGAATACCGCGGCCTCGAGATTGCCCGGAAACTGGAAACCGGCATGTGCCACATCAATTGCTCGTCGGTCAACGATGAGCCCCATGCGCCGTTCGGCGGCGCCAAATCCTCCGGTGTCGGCCGCCATGGCGGGCGCTGGGCGACCGACACCTTCAGCGAAACCCGATGGATTACGCTGGAGCGCGGCGGCCGCAACTACCCGCCGGGATTCTGAACCCGGCAGCCCGCCTGGGCTGGTCGGAAATTTCCCGAACGGATTGAGCGCCTCGACGCCTTGCCGATGACCGCCACAGGCAAAGTGCAAAAGCACCTCCTGCACGCCGACGCGGCCGAAAAGCTCAAACTGGAACCCGCGCTTTGATAATCGAAAAGCGGCTCATGACCTGCTTTTCGATCGGAAATCTGGCTGGGGCGGCAGGATTCGAACCTGCGATCCCGGGACCAAAACCCGGTGCCTTACCCCTTGGCCACGCCCCAAAAGCCGGGCGACCATAGGACCAAATGGGGCCTTGGGCAACGCTTCCCTGCGCCGCCTTCAGTCGCCATCCGGCCGCCAGGCCAGGGCCTCTTGCACGGCCCGGGCGAATTCGTCGGCCAGGGCCGGTTTGGCCAGGCTGCCGGCGATGCCGAGCCCACGCATCGCCTCGGGCGAGAGCCGCTGGCCCAGGCCGGAGCAGATGATGATGGGGACGTCGGATCTCAGCGCCTTGATCTCGCCCACCAGGGCCTCGCCCGTGAGGCCCGGCATGGTCTGGTCGGTGATCACCAGGTCGAAGCCCCGGGGGTCGGCGCGGAAGACCTCCAGCGCCTCCAGGCTCGAGGTCTGGCCCACTACATCATAGCCCAGCCGCTGCAAAAGCTTGCCGCTCATGCCGACCACGGCGACCTCGTCGTCGACCAGCAGGATGCGGCCCTGGCCTGGGGGCAGGGCTGCGGTGGCCAGAGGTTCGGCCACCTCGCCCTGCCAGGCCGGCAGCACGACCTCGAAGGCGCTGCCCCGGCCAGGTTCGCTGTCGAGCGCGATGTGGCCGCCGTGATCCTCGACGATGCCCTGGACCACGGCCAGGCCGAGCCCGGTACCGTGGCCCTCGGCCTTGGTGGTGAAAAAGGGCTCCAAGACGCGCTCCCGGGTCTCGGCGTCCATGCCGGGGCCGCTGTCGCGCACCACAATGCGCAGAAAATCGCCGGCCTCCAGGACCACGCGCTCGAGGGCCAGTTCCAGCACCCCGCCGGCCGCGGCCATGGCCTGGGCGGCGTTGGTGCAAAGGTTCATCAGCACCTGATGGATCTGGCTGGCATCGGCCAGGACCAGCGCCTGCCGGGGCGGCAACGAGGCCACCTCGATGGCAATGGTGGCGGGCAGCGTCGAGCGCATCAGCTTGGCCACCTCGGCGACCATGGTGGCGGCGTCCAGCGGCGCCCGGACGGGCTCGCTGCGCCGGCTGAAGCTGAGGATCTGGCGCACCAGGTCGCGGGCCCGCTGGCCGGCCTGCATCACCATGTCGAGGTTCTCGCGGCTGTCGCCGTCGAGGCCCGGGCGCATGCGCTCGAGGCCGGCGTAGCCCAGCACGATGGAAAGGATGTTGTTGAAGTCGTGGGCGATGCCGCTGGAAAGGGCGCCGATGGCCTCCATCTTCTGGGCCTGCTGCAGCTGCTGTTCGAGCTCGCGGCGCCGGCTCACGTCGCGCAGCGTGGCGATGAAGAGGCGGCGCTCGGCACCGCGGCGCTCCTGCAGGGTCCAGCTCGGCGTGGCCTCGTTGACGGCGAACTCGAGGCGGATGTCGCCGCCGTCGCGGCGCACGCCCCGGCTTTCGTGGATGAGGCCCAGCGCCGGCACACCGGCGGCGAAGTCCTCGGGGATCAGGCTGGCCACGGCCAGGCCGGCGAGGCCGCCCGGGGGACTGGCGAATATCTCCTCGGCGGCCGGGTTGGCGAAGTCGACGAGGCCGCCCTCGTCGATCGTCAGGATGCCGTCGAAGGCGGTATCGATGATGGCCCGGTTGGTCTCGTCGCGGGCGCGCTGGGCGGCCTGGTTGCGTTCGGTCTCGGTGATGTCGGTGACCACGGCGATGAGGCCGCCGCCTTTGGTGCGGTATTCGGCCAGCTGCAGGCAGCGCCCGTCGCGGCGGTATTCGCGGCCCTCGGCAGTGCCTTCCTGGTCGGCCAGCAAATCGCCGCTTGTCATCAGGGCGCGCTGCAAATCCTGGTGGCCGACGCCGGGCCGGGCCGCCGGATAAAGCTCGGCAAAGGCCTGGTTCGAGAGCACCAGCCGATCTTCGCTGTCATAGAGCGCCACGCCCTCGCTGAGGCTTTCGATGGCGTCGACCAGGCGCCGCCGCCCGCCGCCCGGCGGGCCGCTCTGGTTGTCGGAAGCGCCAGCCATCGCTACGGCCTGCGGCTGCTCTGCCGGCCTAAGGCACGGTCTGGTGTTGCGACGTCGAGGAGCGCAGCTTGGCCAGGAAGAAGATGGCGTAGCTGGTCAGCGCCAGCAATGCCCAAACCAGGGTCCAGCCCGGCAGCACGAAGGCCAGCACGGCGGGCACGCCGACCAGGGCGAGGTAGACCGCCAGCGCCCATTCCCAGGGCATCAGGAGGAGCATCATGTGGTGCAGGTGGTTGCGGTCGGAGGAAAACGGCGAACGGCCCTTCAAGAGGCGCGAAATCATCAGCCGCAGGCAGTCGATCACCGGGATCAGGAACCACAGCGCCACGACGTCGGCCGTCAGCCTGTCGAAGCCGATGCCATAGCAGTAGATGGCCAGCAGCCCGACCGCCACGGAGATGGAATAGGCGCCCGAATCGCCGAGGAACAATAGGCCCCGCAAATTGAACACCAGCACCACCGCGGTGCAGATCGTAAACACCGTCAGCAGCGGTACCAGGTGGGCCGGCGCATAGGCCATCAGCAGCAGCAGCCAGAGCACGGTCAAGCCCATCACCAGGCCGTTCTTGCCGTCGGCCATGTTTACGGCGTTCTGCAGACCGACCAGGCAGAGCAAGGTGAAGAGCAGCGACCAGCCTTCCAGGAACAGCGGCTTGGCGAGGAAACTGAACCTCAGGAAAGTGACCTCCAGCACCGGCACGGCATAAAGCCCGGCCAGGCACAGCGCGGCGGAAATGGCCAGGCGCCACGACGGCCGCCGGTGTTTGCGATCGTCGAAAAAGCCGAGTACCAGGAGCCCGGCGACGACGGCGGCAAAGGTCCCGTAGAAGGGCGTGAAATCCGTGTTCAGGCCGAAATAGACCGCCGCCGCGACCAGCGGCACGACGATGGCGATGCCACCGACCAGCGGCGTGTCGTGGAGGTGGGTCTTGCGGATCGAGTCGGGACGATCTATGACCCCCAGCAGCCGCCCCAGCCGATTGGCCGAAAGCGCAACCGCCAGTGCTGCAGCGCCCGTCCCGAAATAAAGCCAATACATTGAGAGCGGCCGACCAACGTCACGAGGCAGCAGCAATTAAGCGGCCTCAGGTCGGTCCTGTCAACAGCCGCGGGCGCGCAAAAACGTCTCCCCCAAGCCTCGGCCGGGGGTTATAAAGCGGTGCAACCCTGCAAAGACCGGCCCAAGGACAGCGTCGTGGACAAAAGCGATATCCTGGAGGCGGCGTTCGCCGAACATGGCCAAGTCATGACGGCGACCCTGGAAGCCGTCGCCCGGCCCTTCGCCCATCTGGTCGCCGCCTGCCGCCAGGCGCTGGCCGCGGGCGGCAAGATCATGCTGTTCGGCAACGGCGGCAGCGCCGCCGACGCGCAGCACATCGCGGCCGAACTGGTCGGCCGTTTCCAGCGTGAGCGCGCCGCGCTGGCGGCGCTGGCGCTGAGCACCGACAGTTCGGCCCTGACGGCGATCGCCAATGACTACGGCTTCGCTGCCCTGTTCGCGCGCCAGGTCGAGGGCCTGGGCCGGGCCGGCGACGTGGCCATCGGCATCAGCACTTCGGGCAACAGCGCCAACGTTATCGCCGGGCTCGAGGCGGCTCGCGCCGGCGGCCTGACGGCGGCCGGGCTGGCCGGCGGCGACGGCGGCCACATGTTGGCCGTGGCCGAGCCGCTGCTGCTGGTGCCCAGCAGCGTCACGGCGCGCGTCCAGGAGGCCCACATCACCATCGGCCACGCGCTGTGCCAAGCCATCGAGGCCGAGGGAGAGGAAAGCTGAGCTCCTCGCTGCGCGTCCTGCTGACCGGCGGCGCCGGCTATATCGGCAGCCACATCGGCCTGCATCTGGCTGCCGCCGGCCATGATGTGGTGAGTTTCGACGACCTCTCCAGCGGCAACGCCTGGGCCGTCAAGGCCGGCGAGTTGGTCCAGGGCGACGTCACCGATTCGGCGGCGCTGGAGCAATTGTTCGCCGCGCGGAGCTTCGACGCGGTCATCCACCTGGCGGCGCTCTCGAGCGTCGAGGCCTCGGCAGCGCGGCCCGAGGACTATTACCGGGTCAACGTTCTGGGCACCCTGGCGTTCTTGCAGCGCTGCCGCCAAGCCGGGGTGCGGGCGCTGGTGTTCTCCTCCTCGGCCGCGGTCTACGGCACCCCCCAGAGGCTGCCGGTGGAGGAAAGCGCCGCCCTGGCTCCGATCAGCCCTTATGGTGCTTCCAAGGCCATGGCCGAGCGCATCATATCCGACGTGGGCGCCGCTGCCGGCCTGGCCACGCTCTCGTTGCGCTATTTCAACGTGGCCGGGGCCGATCCCCTGGGCCGCCTCGGCGAGGCCACGCCCGAGCCCTGGCACCTGATCACCGTGGCCTGCGAGGCGGCGCTGGGCAAGCGCCCCGGCCTGACCATCTTCGGCGACGATTACGACACCCCCGACGGCACCTGTATCCGCGACTACGTGCACGTCGACGACGTGGCGGCGGCCCATCTGGCGGCCCTCGATTATCTGCTGGCCGGCGGCGCTTCCCAGGTGCTCAACTGCGGCTATGGCGAGGGGGCCAGCGTGCGCCAGGTGGTCAACGCCGTGAAGCGCCTGGCCGCCAGCAACTTCCCGGTGAACACGGCGGCGCGGCGGCCGGGCGACCCGCCGGTGCTGGTGGCCAAGGCCGAACGCATCGGCCGGCTGCTCGATTGGCAGCCGCGCTTCGCTGACCTCGATGCCATCGTCGGCTCGGCCCTGGACTGGCAACGGCGCCGGGAAAACCATCCACCCGGCCCGCCCCCCGGTCCTCCGGTTGCCGACTGAGAGGATCTGCTATATAGCCCATGTCCAGCGGAACGGAAGTCTGGAACCTCTTGTCATGGTGATTTGGTTGGTGGGACTGTCGGCTGCCGGCAAAACGACGATCGGCCGCCGCCTTTTTGAGATGCGCAAACGCCAGAACGCCGCCACCGTGTTGGTAGACGGCGACGAGATCAGACGCATATTCAAGCACGACCGGCACCGGTCGGCATATTCCGTCGAAGGCCGCCGTGCCAACGCCGAGCGCATCTATGAGCTCTGCGCCTGGCTGGATGGCCAGGGCATCGACGTGGTCTGCTGCATCCTCTGCATCTTTCCCGATGTTCTGGCGGAAAACCGGCGGCGCTTTTCCGACTACTTCGAGGTCTTCGTCGACGTGCCGCTGGAGGTCGCCGAGCGGCGTGACGCCAAGGGTGTCTACCAAACGCCGCCGCGCGGCGAAAGCGCCAACGTGGTCGGCCATGACATCCCCTTTCCGCGGCCCGAAGGCGCCGACCTGGTGATCGACAACAGCCGGGAAGACGGTGACAGCGACGTCCTTGCGGCCGAAATCGAGGCGGCGCTGGAAGCACGCCGAGCATGAGCGACAAGGCCTATCCCTACGCCAGCGGCGACCTGCTGGCCGTGCCCAACACATATTTCTATGCCGCCTATGGTGGCCGCGACTTCCTCGCCGCCTGGCAGGCCGAACGCCGGCGCCTGGCGGCCACGCTGCCGCCGCCGGCCGCCGCCCCGGACAGCGAGCCTGGGCTGCAAGAAACCGCCGCACTGCTCGAAAGCGCCTTCGCCGCCACGGCCCGGACGCCGGCCATCGATCCCCAGGGCTGGCGGCTGATCGAGCGACTGGTGCGCCGCTTCGAGATCTTCAAACGCATTCACGACGCTTACGACGACGACTTCCGCGCCATCGACCGCGAGGCCCACGGGACACTGGCGCATTATCTGCGGGCCGGCGAGATCTTCGAGGCCGCCTGCACGGCCGGCGCCGCCGGGGACAGGCTGCGCTACCTCAACGTGCTGCTCAAATGCCTGGATACGCTGTGCAGCCTGGCCCACCGCTTCGAGCCGCCCCAGCGCGCCAGGCTGGCCCGGTTGATCGCTCGCGAGAACGAGTTGGTGAAGGCCCAGGCCGGCGCCAGCGGGGTCGCCCTTTGAGTCAGCGAATTCTGTTTTTGGCGGCTGCCACGGCGCGCTCGAAGGCCTATGCCCAGGCCCTGGCGGAGCGCGGGCTGGAGGTCGAGGCTTGCATCATCTTCGACAAGCCCGGCAGCAAACAGCTAGGCCAGGGAGGCGCGCCGTCGCGGCCCCGCGAGCGGCTCGGCGACATCCTGCTGCCCGATCTCTCGCTGGCGCTCGACGAGAGCTGCCGCCAGTTGGGCGGGGTGCTGAGCGAGATCGAGGCGGAAAGCATCAACGCCCCCCAGGTGGTCACGGCGGTACGCCAGGCGGCGGCCGATCTAATCATCTTTTCCGGCTTCGGTGGCCAGTTGGTGGGAGAGCAGCTGCTGGCCATCGGCGTGCCGCTTTTGCACAATCATGCGGGCTGGCTGCCCGACTACCGCGGCAGTACCACGAGCTATTACAGCCTGCTCGCGGAGGGCAGTCTGGGCGTCTCGGCCATCGTGCTGTCGGCCGGCATCGACACCGGCACCATCGTCGCCCGCCGGCGCTACCCGGCACCGCCGCCCGACGTCGACATCGACTACCACTACGACAGCGCCATCCGCGCCCACCTGCTGACCGAGGTGGTGAGCAGTTGGCGAGCCGCCGGCCGCTTCGTCGAGAGCATCGAACAAGATACGCAGGCCGGCGCCACCTATTACGTGGTGCATCCCGTGCTCAAGCACCTGGCGCGGCTCAAGCTGGAAGAGGCCGCGAGCGGCTAGAGCGGCGTGCGTTTAATCGGACGCATGACCACTTGCCATGAAGTAGTTCCTACACTCTTGTGGCTCGAAGAGGAGGCAGATATCGCCGATGGACTGCCACAACTCGTCGAAGGTGCGCGCGGCGGCGGCCCGCAGGTGCGCCTTGAGCTTTGAGAAGGCTTTTTCGATGGGGTTCAAGTCGGGCGAGTATTGTGGCAGGAAGAGGAACCGAGCGCCGCATTCTTCCAGGATCTCGGCGGCCTTGGCGCTCTTGTGTGTAGAGAGATTGTCGAGAATGACGACGTCACCGGGACCAAGGGTCGGCGCCAACTGCGTGTCGATGTAGGTGTCGAAGGCGGCCCTGTTCATGGCCCCCGAGATCACCCAGGGCGCGGTGAGGCGGTCACAGCGCAGCCCGGCTATGAAGGTCTGCGTGCCCCAGTGTCCGAAGGGTGCCTTGGCCCTCAGCCGTTGTCCCCGCCGGCTGCGGCCTTCTGTAATCGGTTGGTTGATGTCAAGCTCCGAACGCCCTTTGTTTCCGTCTCCGCGGTGATGCCTGCAGGGGCTCCGTTCTTCTGTCCGCAGTCGGCGCCCAGGCTTCCTGCCGGAAGCCCTTCTTGTGGGGCCGCTGCATGATGGTGCCAGAAAGAGGCGCGCCAATCTCTGTGACGCAGTCGGTACGGAACCGCTGGCATGGCACTAAACGGCGTCGCCTCCACCTTGCGTCCCCTGCGGGACATCTTCC
>JASLXG010000030.1 GCA_030740435.1 Alphaproteobacteria bacterium
CTCGGCACCTCCAAGAACGCCATCCTGACGCAAATCTGGGTGGCCCTATGTGTCACCTTGCTGCTCGCCTATCTCAAGCTCATCTCCAAGACCGGTCAATCGGCCCAGGCCGTCCTCCGCCTTCTCCAGCTCAACTTGTTCATCAGGCGCAACCTCTTTGATCTCGTCACGGGAAGACCCCCCGACCCGCCAAAAACCGATCCGAGACAGCAGGCTCTAGCAGTTTAGAATGTTTGTGGGACAGCAGTGACTCCGACCCCACTTTAATCGACTCCGACCCCACTTCAAGAGCCCGCTAACAGGGCGCTCCGGCCTCGCAGCCGCCGGTGCGGTCGGTCTCGTTGGAGGGTAGGAGCGAGACGATGGACTGGTCGAGGATGCGGCCGAAGGCCGCGTCGTCCGGCCCTGGCGGCAGGATGCCCTCGACCCGGATCTGGGTCAGCACCCGTTCGCCGACGCAAAGCGCGGCCACCAGGTCAAGCTCGTTCGCGGCCGGTGCCAGTTCCATGCCTGCCAGCCCGCCGCAGGCCTCTTTGCCGCGCAGGCCGCGCAAAACGGGGCTGAAGACCAGCACGACGCGGTGCTGATCGCGCGATGCGGCGGGCACGAAACGGGCCTGGGGGAACATGCCGGGCATACGCAGCCGGTTCAGGATCTTGTCGCCGATTTCCGGCTGTCCGGCAAAGGGGTTGCCCCGGATTTCGCTGGGAAATTCGCCGCCGAACGTGATGCTGCGCACCAGGTCGGGCGTGTAGTAGGGATCGACCTCGGTTTCCTGGATGCTGACGGCGACGCAGCCCCACAGCAAACCGGCGCCCAACAGCATCCCGATCAAATGCTTTCCAGCCCTGACCATGGCCCCAGCCTAGCATCAAATATCGAGATCGGCGACGTCCGGCGCGTGCTCCTGGATGAAGGCCAGGCGCAATTCCGGCTTGCGGCCCATCAGGCGCTCCACCAGCTTGTCGGTGGCTTGGGCCTCGGCCTCGGGCACCACCACGCGCAGCATGTTGCGCTGGGCCGGTGCCATGGTGGTTTGCTTGAGCTGGGCCGGCGGCATCTCGCCCAGGCCCTTGAAGCGGCTGATCTCGACCTTGCCGCGGCCGTCGAACTGGGCCAGCAATTCCTCGCGGTGGGCGTCGTCGCGGGCGTAGGCGGTCTTGCCGCCCTGGCTCAGGCGATATAGCGGCGGCAGCGCCAGGTAGAGGTGGCCCGAGGCCACCAGCTCGGGCATCTCGCGGAAGAAATAGGTCATCAAGAGCGCCGCGATGTGGGCGCCGTCGACGTCGGCGTCGGTCATGATGATGATCTTGTCGTAGCGCAGATCTTCCTCGCGGTAGCGCTCGCCCTGGCCGCAGCCCAGCGCCTGGGCCAGGTCGCGGAGCTCCTGGTTGGCCCTCAGCTTGTCGGCGGCGGCGCTGGCCACGTTGAGGATTTTTCCGCGCAACGGCAGAACAGCCTGCGTTGCGCGGTCGCGGGCCTGCTTGGCCGAGCCGCCGGCCGAATCGCCCTCGACGATGAAAAGCTCGGTGCCGCTCTGGCCCGAACGCGAGCAGTCAGCCAGCTTGCCCGGCAGCCGCACTTTGCGTGTCGCCGTCTTGCGCGAAACCTCGCGTTCCTGGCGCCGGCGCAGGCGCTCCTCGGCCCGTTCGATGACGAATCCCAGCAGCGCATTGGCTTCCTCGGGGTTGCCCGAGAGCCAATGGTCGAAATGATCGCGCATGATGGTCTCGACCAGCTTGGCCGCCTGGGGGCTGGCCAGCTTCTGCTTGGTCTGGCCGTGGAACTGGGGTTCGGGGATGAAGACCGAAAGCACCACGGCGCACGATCCCAGCACGTCGTCGGCATTCAGCGCCCCGGCGCGGCGGTTGTTGGTGAGTTCGGCGTAGGCCTTCAAACCCTTGCTCAAGGCCGCCCGCAAGCCGCTTTCGTGGCTGCCGCCCTCGGGCGTCGGCACGGTGTTGCAATAGCTGTTGAGAAAGCCGGTGCCGCCGGCCGTCCAGGCGATGGCCCATTCCACACGGCCGCCCGAGTGGTTGACCGAGACCCGGTTCGAGAAGGCCTCGCGGGTTACCGTGGCGGCCTGGCCCAGCGAGGATTGCAGAAAGGAGAGGATGCCCTCGGGAAAATGCAGCTCATCCTCGGGCGGCACGCCCTCGTTGGCCGCCAGGCCCTCGGCGGCGCACTTCCAGCGGATGCGCACGCCGCCGAAAAGGTAGGCCTTGGAACGCGCCATGCGGTAAAGCGTGGCCGGACTGAAGGCCGCCTTGGGGCCGAAGATCTTGGGGTCGGGATGGAACGAGACGCGGGTGCCGCGGCGGCTGCGTGTGCCGCCCGTGGGCTTGAGCTTGGATGCCGGCTGGCCGCGAACGTAGTGCTGCGTCCAGATCTTGTTGTCGCGCGCCACCTCGATCTCCAGCCGGTCGCAGAGCGCGTTGACCACGGAAATGCCGACACCATGCAGGCCGCCGGCGGTGTGGTAGACCTTGTCGCTGAACTTGCCGCCCGAATGCAGCGTCGTCATGATCACTTCGAGGGCCGATTTCTGCTTGAACTTGGGGTGCTTGTCGACCGGTATGCCGCGGCCGTTGTCCTGCACCGTGAGCGTGCCGTCGGCGGCCAGTTCGATATCGATGGTGCTGGCGTGCCCGGCCACGGCCTCGTCCATGGCGTTGTCCAGCGCCTCGGCCGCCAGGTGATGCAGCCCGGCCGCATCGGTGCCGCCGATGTACATGCCGGGGCGGCGGCGCACCGGCTCCAGGCCCTCCAGCACCTCGATGTGCTTGGCCGAATAGTCGCGGGCCGGCTGGGCGGCGCTTGCCTGTTGAAAGAGATCGGGCATCAGGGACAATATGGGGCCTAATCGACGCGGGAAAAGCGCCATTTCGACGCAGTATAAGGTACCATCTCAGCTTGCGACAACAAAATATGGTAACGGGACAGGATATGGCCGATCAAACGACAGAAGTCCGCCAAGGCGGCCGCCGAGGCCGCGAGCCGGCCATTCGCACGGTTCCCCGGCCGCTCGACGCCAACGCCAACGGCGACATCTTCGGTGGCTGGGTGCTCTCCGAGATGGACATCGCCGCCGGCACCATCGCCGCCAAGCGGGCCGGTGGCCGTGTCGTCACCGTGGCCATCGACGCCATGACCTTCCACAAGCCCATCCTGGTCGGTGATCTGGTCAGCATCTACGGCGAGGTCATACGGGTCGGCCGTACCTCGCTCGAGGTCAGGCTGGAGACCTATGTCAACCGCCGCCTGGCCGACCAGGAGATCCGCGTCACCGAAGGCACCTTCGTTTTCGTCGCCATCGACGCCGAGGGTCGGCCCCGGGCGGTGGATGACTAAATTCCAAGTGCCGCATCGATCTTCTCCGGGACCAGGTTCTGGCCGGCCAGGAATTGCTCGCCGACCTGCAGCACCGGCGCGCTGTAGAGCTTCTTACTGGCCATCAGATCCGCCGCCGCCTCGTCCATCATCAGGTCGACGACGCTGAAGGTCACGTCCTGGGACTTGAGATAGCGCTTGAGCCGTTCGCAGGGTGCGCAAAAGGGGGTGGAGTAGACGATGACGGTCTCGGCCATGAGGGGTTCCAAAGGTGGGAAAACAGTGGCCCAGCCTAGCAATTCCCGCCGCCAAACAACAGGGCCGCGGCTAACCGCGGCCCTGGTCCTCGCCCCCGGGTAACTTGATATATTACCTTATGTAATCCTTCTTACACACTGTAATACATGGAAAATTCAATTGGATGCGGGGTGTGCTCGAAGGCATAGACCTCTTCCCATTTGAGATCCATGTAGCCCTCGATCTGGTCGTCGGAGAAGACGTCGCCCTTTTTCAAGAAGTCGCGGTCGACGTCCAGGGCATCGAGGGCTTGGCGCAGGCTGCCGCAGACCGTGGGCACGCCTTCGAGCTCCTCGGGCGGCAGATCGTAGAGGTTCTTGTCCATGGGATCGCCGGGATGGATCTTGTTCTCGATGCCGTCCAGGCCGGCCATCAGCATGGCGGTGAAGGCGTAGTAGGGATTGGCGCCGGGATCGGGGAAGCGCACCTCGACGCGCTTGCCGGCCGGGCTGGTGGTGTAGGGAATGCGGCAGGCGGCCGAGCGGTTGCGCGCCGAGTAGGCCAGCAGCACGGGCGCCTCGAAGCCCGGAATCAAGCGCTTGTAACTGTTGGTCAGCGGGTTGGTGAAGGCGTTGAGGGCCCTGGCGTGCTGGATGATGCCGCCGATGTAGTAGAGCGCGTTGTCGGAGAGGTCGGCATAGCCGTTGCCGGCGAAGACGGGTTTGCCGTCCTTCCAGATGGATTGGTGCACGTGCATGCCCGAGCCGTTGTCCTCGAGCACGGGCTTGGGCATGAAGGTGGCCGATTTGCCGTAGGAATGGGCCACGTTGTGCACCACGTACTTGTAGATCTGCATGTCGTCGGCACCGCGCACCAGGGTGTTGAACTTCATGCCCAACTCATTCTGCGAAGGCGCCACTTCGTGGTGATGCTTTTCGGTTTCGATGCCCATCTCGGCCATCAGGGTCAGCATTTCGGCCCGCAAGTCGGAGAGCGAATCGACCGGCGGCACCGGGAAATAGCCGCCCTTGACGGGGGGCCGATGGCCGACGTTGCCGCCTTCGAAGTGGCGGCCGGTGTTGTAGGGGCCCTCCTCCTGGTCGATGGCATAGAAGGTGTTGTTCATCGAGACGTCGTAGCGCACGTCGTCGAAGACGAAGAACTCGGCCTCGGGCCCGAAGAAGGCTTCGTCGCCGGTGCCGGTGTATTTCAGGTACTGCTCGGCCCGGCCGGCGGTGGAACGGGGATCGCGGCCGTAGGCCTCGCCGGTCGAGGGCTCCATCACGTCACAGAACATGATCAGCGAATTCTGCGCCGCAAAGGGGTCCATCACGGCGCTTTTCGGGTCGGGCACGAGCGCCATGTCGGATTCGCTGATGTCCTTCCAGCCGGCAATCGAGGAGCCGTCGAACATGATGCCGTCGCTGAAGGTTTCTTCCTCGATCATGGGGCTGGCCATGGCCAGATGCTGCCATTTGCCGCGCGGGTCGGTGAAGCGCAGATCGACGAAACCGATGTCTTCGTCCTTGAGGCGTTTGAGTACGGCGTCAACGTCGGACATGGTGACAGTCCCTTTCCAAAAAAAAATAACTAGATCGCCTCGGCACCTTTCTCGCCGGTGCGGATGCGGATGGCTTCCTCGACCGTGGTCAGGAAAATCTTGCCGTCGCCGATGCGGCCGGTGTGGGCGGCTTGCTGAATGGCCTCGATGGCGCGCTCGACAAGGCTGTCCTCGAGCACGATCTCGATCTTTACCTTGGGCAGGAAATCAACCACATATTCGGCCCCGCGGTAAAGCTCGGTATGGCCTTTCTGGCGCCCGAAACCCTTGGCTTCGGTGACCGTGATGCCCTGCAAGCCAACCTCGTGCAGCGCCTCTTTGACCTCGTCCAGCTTGAAAGGCTTGATGATGGCTTCGATCTTTTTCATGACGGTACCCGAGCAACATCCCGACGAACACTTTGCATAGCACGTGCCGTGCCACATCGGGGCGGGCGCCAAACCCCACCGGTTCAGCCATTTATTGCCAAACCCTGGGGCCGCCCGGGGGGCGCGGAGTGCCTAATTTTTCAGCAGTTTGCCCGTTTTTTGATCAGGCCAGCAGCCTGCGAATCCGCGCCATCGCTTCGCGAATGTTGGCTACCGAGTTGGCATAGGAGAAGCGAATGAAACCCTCGCCCCCGGCACCGAAGCTGGTGCCGGCCACGGTGGCCACGCCGGCCTCTTCGAGCAGGCGCTGCTGCAGCTCCTTGGCCCCCAGGCCGGTGCCTGCGATGTTGGGAAAGGCGTAGAAGGCGCCGGCCGGGCGATTGCAGCGAAAACCGGGGATGGCGTTGAGCTCGTCGAGAATGACCTGGCGGCGTTCATCGAAGGCCGTCACCATCTCGTCGACCGCGTCTTGCGGCCCCGTCAGGGCCTCGATGCCGGCCCACTGGGTGGCGGCGTTGACGCAGGAATGGACGTTGACGCAAAGCCGTACGGCCGCTTCGATCCAGGCCGCCGGCCACAGGCTCCAGCCCAGCCGCCAGCCCGTCATGGCATAGGTCTTGGACCAGCCGTCGAGCACGATCAGGCGATCATGAATGGCCGGGTAATCGAGCAGGCTGACGTGGGGCTGGTTGTCGTAGACCATGCGGCTGTAGATCTCGTCCGACAGGATGGCGACCTGGGGATGCGATTCGAGCCCGGCCACCAGGCGGTCGAGTTCGGCCTTGGCGATGACGCCGCCGGTGGGATTGGCGGGGCTGTTGATGATGATCAGGCGGGTGCGCGGCGTGATCTGGGCCAAGACTTCGTCGGCGCCAAAGGAAAATCCGTTTTCCTCACTCAGCGCGATCGGCACCGGCGTGGCGTCGGCATAGCGGATGGCCGATTGGTAGATCGGGAAACCGGGGTCGGGATACATGATCTCGCTGCCCGCCTGGCCGAACATCAGGCAAGCAAAAAACATGGTCGGTTTGCCGCCGGGTACGATCAGCAGGTTCTCGGGGCTGACGTCGACGCCGCGGTATTTATGGACATCGGCGGCCACGGCCTCGCGCAGCGGCAAAATACCCTGGGCCGGCGTATAGCCGTGATGGCCCTCGGCCAGGGCGCGCCGGCCGGCCTCGACGATGTTCTCGGGCGTCGGGAAGTCGGGCTGGCCGATGCCCAGATTGATGATGTCACGGCCCTCGGCCTGCAACGCGGCGGCCCGGGCCAGCACCTCGAAAGCCGTCTCGGTGCCGAGCCGCGACATGCGCTCGCTGAGCTGTGGTGCGGTCGTGTTCATGGCCCGGTTATAGCAGAGCACGGCCTGGGCGACAGGGGCGCGCGGTGGCAGACGGTCAGTCCGAAAGTAATTCGAAAACGTCCAGGCGAGACGCCCCGCGGTCAAAGGTAACCGTGGTCTCGCATCCATGGGCGCGGTTGGTAGTGCCGAGCAAGCCGTCCGCGAATCCAATTCGGCCTTCGCGGTAGGCCCGCAATGCTGTCAGCGCCTGATGGGCATTCTCGACAACGAAAGCGGTCGTCAGCAATATCTTCTCGAGGATATCCGCCACCTGTGCCCGGGGATAATCGTACGATGTTTCCAGGACCCAAACCAACTCGCAAAGGACGATCCGATTGATGAAGCTGGGCGCCTCCGGAGTGCTTTCGCGTTCCAGAAAGTGTCGGGCCAGCGCCGACTGTCGGGCGTCGTCTTCGACTACCGCGCGGACCAGGACGTTGGTATCCAAGCCCTTCAAATTCGGCCGCCTCGCTCGCGGATGGCCCGGTTCATGTCGTCGATGCTGACCGATTTTTTCGGCGCCGGCAGGACGTCCCAAAGATCGGTCAGGAGAACCGTCGCCGGTACCATCAGAGCCGTGCCGTCGTCTTGCAGGACAAATTCCACCCGATCGCCGGGTTTCAGCCGCAAACCGTCCCTGATGACCTTTGGCACCGTGGTTTGACCTTTGGAGGTGATGGTCGCACTGGCCATCATGCAATCCTTACATAATTCCTTATTCCTTACTATACAGTAAGAATTTGTTAGAGACAATCCATTCAGGGCCGTGTGTCGGTTTGTGCCGCAATTGCCGCCAAACTCTCGATCAGCTTGGGATGCGGCAGGGGCAGGGCGAGGTGTCGTTCCAGGGCGGCGGCGGCGCGCAGCACCAAGGCCTCGCCGTATTGCGGGCCAACGATTTGCAGGCCCACGGGCAGCCCCGCCGTGGTGACGCCGCAGGGCAGCGAGGCGGCCGGTTGGCCGGTCAGGTTGAAGGGCAGGGTGTAGGGCACGGCGTGGCGATAACGGTCGTAGGCCGCCGAGTGGTAGATGGTGTCGGCGCTGGGCGGTGGCGTCGGCTGGGTGGGCGTGAGCAGCAGGTCGTAATCGGCATGGAAGGCGTTCATCAAGGCACCCAGCCGGGCCCGCGCTTCCATGGCCTGGACGTAAGCTTCCATGCCGACCTCCAATCCGGCTTCGGCCAGGCGGCGGAAGTCGGGATCGAGATCGTCCCAGCGCGCTCGCGGTACCTGGCGCAAGATGCTGGCGAAGGCGGCGATCCAGTAATCGGCGAAGTCGGGCTCGAGCGGCGCGAAGACCTCGCCGACCTCCTCGACCGTGGCACCGAGGCCCGCCATGGCCTTCGCGGCCCGGCGCACCGGGGTTAGGATTTCGTCGTCCGGCTGGGCCCCGCCCAGGCCCGGCGCGAAGGCCACCTTGAGACCGCCGACGCCGTCCTCCAGCCCGGTCGTCCAGTCGCGGCCGTCATAGGGCAGGGCATACCAGTCGCGCCGGTCGGGCTTGGCCATCTCGCCCAGCATTAGCGCCGCGTCGCGCACGTTACGGGTGATGGGCCCGCCCGCCAGCAGAGTGGTGAAGGGGTTTTCATTGGGCCACTGCGGCACCCGGCCAAAATTCGGTTTGAGGCCGAAAAGGCCGCAGAAGTTGGCCGGAATGCGGATCGAGCCGCCGCCGTCGTTGCCGAAGGCGAGCTGGCCGATACCGGCGGCCAGGGCCGCCGCGGCGCCGCCCGACGAGCCGCCGGGCGTGCGCTTTGGGTTCCAGGGATTGCGTGTGGTGCCAAAGAGCGGCCCGTCGGTCATGCCCTTCCAGCCGAATTCCGGCATCGTCGTCTTGCCCAGGATGACGGCGCCGGCCTCACGCAGCCGCGCCACCACCGGCGCGTCGTCCTGCCAGGGGCCCTCGGCGGCAACCGTCTTCGAGCCCAGCCGCGTCGGCCAGCCGGCGGCCTGCACGGTGTCTTTGATGTGAACCGGCAGGCCGTCGAGGGGGCTCAGCGGTGTGCCTTGCCGCCAGCGCCGGCCGGCCCGCTCGGCGCTGGCCATGGCGCCCTCCGGGTCGATCACCTGAAAGGCGTTGAGCACGGGCTCGAAGCGCGCCTGGCGCTCCAGCGCCACCTGGCAGGCGGCCGGCGGCGACAAGCTGCCGGCGGCGAAGGCCGCTGCCATCTGGTGGGCCGACAGGTAGGCTATCTCTTGCGACATCCTGCCTCTCCTCAATGGTTTCCGCAGCCGTGCGCTACTATGATAGGGCAAGTGGAGGGAGGATCAGCGTGAAAGCGGCCAACAGCATTCTTTCCGGCTATGGCACCACCGTCTTCGAGGTGATGTCGCGGCTGGCCATCGAACACAAGTCGATCAACCTGGGCCAGGGCTTTCCCGACGGCAACGGGCCCGACGACGTGCGCCAGGCGGCCCATGACGCCCTGGAGAACGCCGCCAACCAGTATCCCCCCATGATGGGCGTGCCCGAGCTGCGCCAGGCCGTGGCCGAGCACGGCCAGCGCTTCTACGGCCTCGAGGTCGACTGGGCCAGCGAGGTCATGGTCACCTCGGGCGCCACCGAGGCCTTGGCGGCCTGTATCCTGGGCCTGGTGGAGCCGGGCGACGAGGCGGTGCTGATCGAGCCCTTGTACGATTGCTACCTGCCCATGATCCGCCGCGCTGGCGCCACGCCCCGGCTGGTGCGGGTCAAGCCGCCGCACTGGGACCTGCCGCGAGACGAGTTGGCGGCGGCGTTCTCCGAGCGCACCAAGCTGGTGCTGCTGAATTCGCCCATGAACCCGGCCGGCAAGGTCTTCAAGCGCGACGAACTGCTGGCCATCGCCGAACTGGCCCTGGCCCATGACTGCTACGTCATCTGCGACGAGGCCTATGAGCACCTGGTGTTCGACGGCCTCGAGCATCTGCCGTTGATCACCCTCCCCGGCATGCGCGATCGCGCCCTGAAGATCGGCTCGGCCGGCAAGACCTTTGCCATGACCGGCTGGAAGGTGGGCTACGTCACGGCGGCGCCCGAGATCCTGGCCACCGTGGCCCGGGCTCACCAGTTCCTGGTCTTTACCACGCCGCCCAACCTGCAGCGCGCCGTGGCCTATGGCCTGGCCAAGGAGGACGCCTATTTCGCCGATCTGGGCGGCGAACTGGCGGCCAAGCGCGACCTGATGCGGGACGGCCTCTCGGGCATCGGCTTCGAAGCCATGGACTGCCAGGGCACCTATTTCATCAACGCCGACTTCCGCGGCCTGGGTTTCAGCGGCAGCGACGAGGAATTCTGCCGCCACATCACCGTCGAGGCCGGCGTCACGGCGGTGCCGGTCAGCGCCTTCTACGCCGCCGACGGTGTCGACTACCTGGCACGCTTTTGTTTCTGCAAAGACGACGCGCTGCTCGAGCAGGCCATCGACCGCCTGGCTCGGCATTTTTCCTGAGCTGCTCTGCCCGGGCTTTACAAACGCTTAACCCGTTCCCATATACGCTGATAACACAACGGGGGTAGCGCCAAGTGGGATGGCGCGGCTTTCCGAAAAGGGCAAACCGCCGGCAACGGCGGGACGCAAAACCACCGGTCTGGAGTTCCAGACAGCGGGGTTACCGAAGGGAGCCAAGGCGATGACAATCTCTGTTCTGACCAGCGAAAAAGTATCCGAGACCGGCGAGGCCTGGATGAGCGAAATCCGGGCCCTGATCGTCGATGACCAGCGGACCATGCGCAAAATCGTGCGGGGCCTTCTGGGCCAGGCCGGCATCAAGGATGTGGTCGAGGCCGAGGACGGTGCCGTGGCCTTGCGCTTTCTCGAGGCACAGCAGGCCGACCTGCCTGACATCGTGATCTGCGATTTGCACATGGAGAAAGTCGACGGCATGGATTTCTGCAACCGCATCCGGCGTCACAAACGGCCCGAGATCGCGGGTATACCAGTACTCATCCTTACCGGCGACGCCGATACCATGTTGCACGAAGTCAGCCGCCAGGTCGGTGCCGCCAAGGTGCTGACCAAACCGATTTCCGCACCCGATCTGGCCCGCGAAATCCACGAAGCCGTCGGCTTTTCGGGCTGACACCCAACGTCCGAAGCCGACGGCCTGGGGACCATCGGCTTCGGAGCTCCGCCCGCGCCGCCGCTGTGGGAAGGGGTCATGCGACGGGCGTCGGGGAGGTTCTCCTGCTCCTTGACGCTGGCGCGGGCGGAGCGTAAAAACCGGGCTTCCCTGCTGGCGGGTGTAGCTCAGTCGGTTAGAGCGCTAGATTGTGGATCTAGAGGTCGTGGGTTCGATCCCCATCACTCGCCCCAAACACATTTCGGTCGCTGCCAAGGCAAAATTGATGTGAGCGGGAATGGATGAAAGCATGGCCTTTCGGCGGCTCAGTTTCGCGGTCAACAGGCTGATTTTCGACGAAGGCGAGCAGAGTGCCGAGGCCTATCTCATTCGTTCGGGCAAGGTCGAGATCCGCGTCGGCGTGCGTAGCGATGCGCCGCGCGTATTGGCAGTCATCGGCAAAGGCCAAGTGTTTGGCGAAATGGCGCTTTTCGACAACCGGCCGCACATGGCGGCGGCCGTGGCCGTCGAGCCCACCGAGGTCACGGCGATTGCCCGCGAGGAATTTCAGCAGCGCGTGGCCGACATGGATCCGGCCATTCGGGGAATTGTGATGCTCATGGTTGAGCGCATGAGGACCATGGCAGAGGAAGTGACCGGCAGCGGGCGCGGTGGCCGACATCGGCGAATTCAAGAGACCGAGGGTGGGCCGGCGGCGGAGGATTAGAAAACCCGCGGATAGCCCTCGGGCCTGCTCCGGGGTAATATGGGCAACGGCCGGGAGGCCCGTTTCCGAGTGCAGGGATAGATCATGGCTGACGATGTAAGAAGTCTGACCGGGCGGCAAAAGGCGGCCATCGTGATCATGGCCATCGGCGAGGAGCGCGCCACCAAACTCTTCTCCTTGATGGACGAGGAAGAGATCAAGGAGCTCTCCCAGAGCATGGCCAGCCTGGGTTCGGTCAATTCCAAGGTGGTCGAGGCCCTGTTCGTCGAATTCGCCTCGCAGATGTCGTCGACCGGTTCGCTGGTGGGCAGCTTCGACAGCACCGAGCGGCTGCTGCGCAACACGCTGCCCGGGGACAAAGTCGCCGGCATCATGGAGGAGATCCGGGGCCCGGCCGGGCGCACCATGTGGGACAAGCTGAGCAACGTCAACGCCGAGGTGCTGGCCAACTACTTCAAGAACGAATATCCCCAGACCGTGGCCGTAGTGCTCAACAAACTCAGGCCCGATCACGCCGCCCTGGTGTTCGGCGAACTGCCCGAGGACTTCGCGGCCGAGGTCATGACGCGCATGCTGGGCATGGAGCCGGTGCGCAAGGAGATTCTCGAGGGCATCGAACAGACGCTGCGCACCGAGTTCATGGCGACCTTGTCGCGCACCTCGCAACGCGACAGCCACGAGCTGATGGCCGACATCTTCAACAGCTTCGACCGGGCCACCGAGAGCCGCTTCATGACGGCGCTGGAGGAGCGCAGCCGGGATTCGGCGGACAAGATCCGGGCCCTGATGTTCACCTTCGACGATTTGGCCAACCTCGATCCCAACGGCGTGCAAACCTTGCTTCGGCACGTCGAGAAGGGGGCCCTGGCGATTGCCCTCAAGGGCGCCTCCGAGGGCATGCGTGATCTCTTCTTCACCAACATGTCGGAACGCCAGGGCAAGATCCTCAAGGAGGACATGGAGGCCATGGGCCCGGTTAGGCTCAAGGACGTCGACGATTCGCAGCTCGAGATGGTGCTGAAGGCCAAGGACCTGGCGGCCAACGGCGACATCGTCATCGCCGAGGGCGGCGAGGACGAAATGGTCTATTAGGGACCGTCGGGGCAGGATCAACCAGCGGCGAAAGCCAACATGGCGGATTTTCCTGAAAGCGGCAGCCTGATCCACGAAACCCGGGATCAAATGGAATCGGTCCTGATCGCCGTGCTGCGGGCCGAGGCCCGGGTGCGCGCCCTGGGCCGTCAGAGCGATGCCGCGGCGGAAGTAGAGGCGGCCGGCGGCCGGATGGCGCCGGCGGTCATCGACGAAATCGAGACGGTGAAGGAGAAAATCGATCTCCGCGCAGCCTACGCGGCCCAGAGCCGGGCCGCCGGCAGGTTGGCGCTGGTCACCCAAATCTTCGAAATCGGTTGCTCGCAAAAAAGCGAGGCGGCGATCTATTTTCAGCTCTCCAACTATCTTTTCCGGACTGTCAACGACATCGAAGGCGTGCCTGGGGCGCAAGATTGCCTAAGCCGGATGGCCACCACGCTCTACGCCTATTTTCACGTTTCCCTCGACGCCGAGAACGAGCAGCAGGTGCGCACCGCCTGGCAGTGCCTCGAGGAAGTGCTCAGGGAGTTGGGCCGCAACATCTGAGCAAGCGGTGCCGGCGGCAAGAATCAATATTGGAATCCCATGCTCCACCGGCGCATGATCGAGCGGGTGCTGGCGCGCTATCGCCGTGGCGAGATCGATTCAGGCGAACGCGCCGTCCACCGGGCCCTGTGGCCCTATGCCGAAATCGAATTCCCCTACGCCGATGACAGCAGCCACGACGAAGACTGAGGCGTGACGGTCCTTAACCCGCATTTCTCACCGGGTCATGGCCTGCGCGGCGTTGTCGCGCCGACAGGGTAGGAGCGCTGCGCCGCGCGATGTGGGACATCGGGCAAGCAGCGCGACACA
>JASLXG010000031.1 GCA_030740435.1 Alphaproteobacteria bacterium
TCGCCTACGATTTGCTACGATACGAATGCTATCTGGGAAATATCGGTTGAGAACTACTTTGCCAAGATCAAGGAATTCCGGGGCATCGCCACCCGCTACGACAAGACCGATACCAGCTACGCCGCAAACTTGAACCTCGCCGCCACCATCATTGCCATGCGCTAATTGTCAACAGGCCCTAGCATAGGATATGGTACAAACCTTGGGGGCAGGTCAGTCTCGCTCCCGCCGCCCTCGCCGGCCAGCACCTGGCGGTCCTGCAAGGCGTAGGCGCGGTTCTGGAAATAGGCGGCGCGCAACGCGGCGTAGTAGTCCACCGAGCCCTCGCGCAGGTCGTGCAGCGAGACCAGCAGGGCCTCGCGCTGGCTGGTCGCCTGGCTGCCTTGGCGGGCGATGGTGGCACCCCGGCTGAACCAGTAACCGAAGGGGTCGATGACCGCATCGACGGCACTGCCCAGGCCGTCGCGGCCCGTGCTGGGGCCCAGCAGCGGCAGCATCAGGTAGGGCCCCGAGCCCACGCCCCAGGCGTGCAGCGTCTGCCGAAGTCGGCGCCGTGGCGCCCCAGACCCAGGTGCTCGGCCATGTCGAAGAGGCCCAAGAGGCCGATCGTCGAGTTGATCACGAAGCGCCCGGCCGTGGTGCCGGCATCGGCCAGTTCCAATTGCAGCACGTCGTTGATGATGATCACCGGTGCCCCCAGGTTGGCCAGAGCCCGGGCCAGGGCCGCTTTGGCCGGCCGCGGCACGACGAAGCCGTAGACCGCCGCCAGCGGCCGCAGCACCATGATGTCGAGGCCGTCGTTGAAGGCGAAGACGGTGCGGTTGAGGCCTTCCAGGGGATCGTTTTCATTGGCCGGCTCGACCGGTTCGACCGGCTCGGCGACGGGAACTGGTTGGGCCGGCGCTGCCCGCACGACAGGAGCTGTGCTCCGCAGCAAGCCGGGAAAGCGCGCGGTCGCGGTTTGCCTGAGTGCGCCGGCCACCTCGGGAGCGGCCTGGCCGGCGGCGGCCATGATGGCCTCGGCCTGGCCGGGGTGGCGGCTAAGCGCCGCGGTGACGACGGTGGCCAGGTCGGTCTGCAGGCGGCGATGGCTTTGCTGCAGCCGCTGGCGGGCCAGGTTGGGGTTGCCGAGCCGGTGGGCCAGTGCCATCTCGCGGGCCGCCGTCTGGTGCTCGTTCTGGACCGTCACGGTAATGGCGCTTGCCACCTCGGGCGGTACCTGGGCCCGGAGCGGCGTGGCAATCAGGACCAAGACGGCCAGCAGGGCCGGCCCCAGCCGCATCAGTTGCTGCGGCGTTTGGCCGTCCAGGTGGCGGAGCGGCTTTCGGCTTCGCTGACCTGGGCCGGTGTCATGCGTTGGCGCAGCGCCTTGGCGTTCTCGCCGGCCGCGGCCTCGCCCGCGCGGGCCGCCAGTAACGTCCACATCAGCGCCGCGACGTCGTCGCGAACGACGCCTTCGCCGCGGGCATAGCGCGTGCCCAGGCGGCTTTGGGCGCGCATGTGGCCCTGTTCGGCGGCGCGCTGGAACCATTGCACGGAGGTCGCCAGGTCGCGGGCGACGCCCTTGCCGTCGCGATAGAACTTGCCCAGGTTGTACTGCGCCTTGGCGAAGCCCTGTTCGGCCGCCATCCGGATCCACTCGACGGCTTCGCCCAGATCCTTGGCCACGCCCAGGCCGTAGGCGTACATCTTGCCCAGCGTGTACTGCGAACGGGCCAGGCCCTGGCCGGCGGCCTGGCGCAGCAGCCCCAGTGCCTGCTCGAAGTCGCGGGCCACGCCGTCGCCGGCGATGTGGAGGTTGGCCAGGTTGTGCTGGGCCGGGCCGAACCGCTGGGCGGCCGACTTCCGCCACCAATCGATGGCCTGGTCGCGGTCCTGGCGCACCCCCTTGCCCTCGTCGAAAAGCACACCGAGATTGTATTGGGCGCGGCGGTCGCCCTCTTCGGCCAGCGGCTGCCAGTGCTTGAGGGCAGCGCCGAAATCGGCCTTCTGATAGGCTGTCCAGCCCTCGTCGAAGCCGGCCCGGGCGCTGCCGGAGGTGCCGAGAACGAGGGCCAGGGCGAGAATGGCGCCGCCGAACGGCCGGAGAATTCGAGGTCGTCTGGGAGTGGGCATCTCCGTCCTACCTCCGTCAGTTACTGGCCACCGCCGAGAGCTTGTTGGTGCGGGCCCTCAGCGCGCTGAGCAGGCCGTCGAAGCCGCGCGACTTGATGACGGTGGAAAATTCCGCGCGCTGGGTGACCGCCATGCTGACGTCCTCGACCATGACGTCGATGATGCGCATGCGGCCGTTGCGCTGGCGCACCCGCCAGTCGCACTCCAGCGGCGGCCCGCTGGGCCGGCCGATGCGGGTGCGCACCAGCGCGTCCTTTTTTCCGGCGGCGCGGCTGGTGGTTATGGTGAAGCTCTCGCCGGCATAGCCGCCGAGCCGTGAGGAATAGGTCTGCAGGACGAAATTGGCGAACAGCGTCTGGTATTCGCCGCGCTGGGCCTCGCTGGCCCGGCGCCAGTGCCTTCCCAAGGTGAAGCGGCCGATGAATTCAAGATCGAAGCCTTGCCTCAGCAGCTCGCGCAGCTTGGCCTCGCGCTCGGCCAGAGGCTGGTCGGCACCGCGCAGGATGACGATGGCCTTGCCCCCCAAGGTTTTGAGAAACTCGGCCGCCTGGTCGGGGGCCGTCGCCGCCAGGGCTCCGCCGGGCAGCCCGGGGAGCGCCGTTTGCAGGGCCAGCGCCAGGCCCAGGAACAGCGCCGCCGCGCCGGGCAAGCCATGCCGGAACCGGCGCTGCCAGCGGCTCATCCGCCCCACCTTGCCATGTCTCTGACCATGGCCCAATGTTTCCATCTTCGACGGTCCGGTGCAACCTTTGTGGTGGCGGCAACGAATTCGTGATGATGGTAGCGGTTGGCCGGAATATGGTTTCCAAGCAAGGAGATAGATGTCATGGAAAGGCAATAGTGTATAAATATGTGGATAACTTGTTGAGAATATGTGCCTCGTTTGTAATGTTATTCACAGTTTTCTTGAGAAATACGTAATTTTTTTATTGATACATGATCATTGTTTTGACAATATTTTACCCGCACGCAACAGCGTGGGAGTTCGTAGGTTGGTTCGGGTGTCGCCGGGTTTCGGCTTGGCGGCAATCGAGCGAACTGGAACTCCGCAGGAAGGCGCGGCCACCGCCAGGTGGCGGGGCCTTCCGGCCAGGACGGCAGGTTCTCCATCCGGTGGCAGGATCGCCTGGCAGAAGACGGGGGTCTTACGGGGCAACCGATTTCGCAGGGGGATCAGATCACCGGACCGGGACCGCCGGGGCACGGCAAGACCCTTTTCGGAGGGAGGCGCCGGCTTTGGCGCGGACCCGGAAGCGGGGGCACCTGGCCCAAATGGCTGCGGCTCCGCCAGGTGTCGTGGCCAGGAAGGCGGGAGCTTCCACCGGGGGGGACGGCCGCAGCGACGAAGCCAAACTCCGTTTCGGCGGAACGCGGCCCGGGCGTTGCGGCGGGAACCCAGGCCGGAGAGTGTGCGGACCGGAAGGATGCTTGGTCCCTCGGGATCGGGTGTTTGCGGCCGGGAAGCAGACAATCCCTTGGAGAATTCGGCACTCGTGCCAAGCCACCCGGGCGCCAAGCGTGTGAGGGGCTAGACCGGCTCCTGGACGTCAGGGGTGTCTCTCGCGGGACACAGCATGGGTCCCACTCTCATGCCCCCTGACGTCCTTCATTTATTGGACCCTCACTTCTTATTTGGACCCTCACCGCGCGCGCGCATCCGCGCGCTTGGCCGCGGCAACCTTCGAAGAGTCCCTACCGGGTGTGCTCTTGTGGGCTCGATCCCCGAATCCTCTCACTTCTTGCCATCGGCGAATAGTTCCTTGAGGCCGGGGGGAAGCGCCGCGATGACGGCTGTGCTGCGGGCCGAATCGAGGCGCGGTGCCAGCAGGGCGAAAACGTCCTCGACGATGCTGTCGGGTGGAAAATGGTGCGGGGTCAGCCGGCGCACCACGGCGTCGTGCAAGTTGCCTCCCGAGGTGCTGGCGGCCGACCCCTCGCCGGGTTGCCAGTGGCCTACGAAAATGGCGCAGACGATGGGCGGCAGGCCGTCGGCAAAGGCGATGGCCTGGGCCGTCGTCAAGTGATCGCGAAACTCATGCAAAACGGCCCGCAGCATGGCGTAACATTGGTTTTGGGTCTCCAGCAGCGCGCGTTGCTTGAGTTCGTCCAGGAGCTGCCCGAATTGCTGCGATGCCAGTTCAATTTCCTGCGGCATGGTCATGACTGAGATTCCTCCGACTTCAGGCCCCACAAAAGCCGCCTCGCTGGCCGCCCGCCTGCCGTTCTACTACGGCTGGCTGGTCATCGCCGTGGCCTTCGTGACCATGGCACTGGCGGTCAATTCCCGCACCTCGTTTTCGCTTTTTTTCCCCACCATCCTCGATGAATTCGGCTGGTCGCGGGGGGTGACGGCAGGCGTGTTCTCGGCCGGATCGTTCTCGGTGGTGGTCATGGGGCCGGTCTTCGGTGCCCTGATGGATCGTTTTGGGCCGCGTTTGGTGGTGTCATTAGGGGCCTGCTCGGTGGCGCTGGGCCTGATCTTGGCCACCCACGCCACCTCGCCTGTCGAATTCTATGCCACCCTCGGCCTCATGGTGGTGGGCGGATCGGCGGCGGCCAGCTACCTCGGCCACTCGATGTTTCTCGCCAACTGGTTCGTGCGCCGGCGCGGCCTGGCCGTCGGTATTGCTTTCTCAGGCGTCGGCGTCGGCGCCATCCTGGTGCTGCCCTGGTTGCAGGGTGTCATCGACCAGTCGGGCTGGCGCCAGGCCTGTTTGGCGCTGGCGCTGATCGTCGTGGTGGTGGTGATCCCGCTCAATCTTCTGGTGCCGCGCCTGCGGCCCGAGGTCCTGGGCTTGGCGGCCGACGGTGGCACGCCCGTTGACGACCATGGGGCCGAGCCAAGCGCCGCCGCTGCGGTCGTCGACCGGGCCTGGGCCGAGACCGATTGGACGCTGCGCCGGGCCGTCCGTACGGCCCGCTTCTGGTGGGTCGTCGCCGCCTATTTCACCTCGCTTTTTGCCTGGTACGCGGTTCAGGTGCATCAAACCAAATTCTTCATTGATGTCGGGTTCGGTGCCGATCTGGCGGCAAAGGCGCTCGGCCTGGTCGGCCTCTTCGGCGTTGTCGGCCTGATCGGCCTGGGCGCGCTCTCGGACCGCATCGGCCGCGAGTGGGGCTGGACGCTCGCGCTCTCGGGCTTCATGGTCTGCTATCTGGCGCTGATCGCCATCAGCTTCGCCCCGTCGCTGCCGCTGCTCCTCGTCTCGGTGGCGGGGCAGGGGCTTTTGGGCTACGGCCTGGCGGGGCTCTACGGCGTCATTGCCAGCGACATTTTCGCCGGCTCGCGTTTCGCCACAGTCTTTGCCGTGCTGGGCCTGGGCGGCAACCTGGGGGCCGCCTCGGGGCCCTGGCTGATGGGCCTGAGCTTCGACATGAGCGGCAGTTACGTGCCGGCTTTCACGCTCTGTCTCGGGCTCTGTTGCGTCTCCATCGCCTGCATCTGGATGGCGGCACCGCGCAAGGTGAGATTGGTGGCGGGCCAGGCTCGGCGCCGGGCTGCTTAGAGCGGTGAGCGTTTTATGCGAATCGCTCAAGGCCGCGACCGCGGCCCGCCGGTCGTCCGGCGCGCCCGCGCAGGCGCGGACCAATTGGTTCGCTGCCGTGAGCGACAAAAACTAGAGTGGATCTCATTTCAAGAGATCCGCTCTAGTCCTCCCCAAATATCCGCCCCGGGTTGAGGATGTTGTTGGGATCGAAGAGCGCCTTCAGCTTGCGCATCATCTCGAGCTCGGCCGGGCTGCGGCTGAGCTTGAGGTAGGGGCGCTTCTGGAAGCCGATGCCGTGTTCGGCCGAGATCGAGCCCTGGCGCTCGCCGGTCAGCTCGTAGATGACGTCGTAGGGCGTGATGTTGGGGCCGCCCCGTTGCACCTCGCCGGGCTTGACCAGGACATGCAGGTTGCTGTCGCCGATGTGGCCCAGCACGACCAGCCGGTGGTCGGGCCAGATCTCGCCCAGCCGCTGCTCGGTGGCCGCCACGAAGTCCTCCATGCGGCTGATGGGTATGCTGACGTCGAAGATGGCGGCCGGCATCATGAGCTGAACCGCCTCCAGCGCCAGGTCGCGGATCTGCCACAGCTTGGCCACCTCGGCTTGCGACTTGGCCACCACCGCCTCGACCAGCAGACCGCGCTCGTGGGCCAGCGCCAAAGCGTCCTCCAGGGCCTGGCGGTCGGCCGCCGGGTCGCTGCCTTGGGATTCCAGCAAAACGAAATAGTCCTGGCTGAGCGGAAAGGGGAACTCGATGCCGGGGCTGGCCTCGGCCACCAGTTCCATGTAGCTGCGCCAGAGCAACTCATAGGCGCTGAGCGCCCCACCCAACTGTTCGCGCATCAGCCTTAGGAAATCGACAACGGCGGCGAAACTGGGCAACGAGCAAAGCGCCACCGATTGGCTCGACTGTTGCGGATGCAGCCGCAGCACGGCGCGGGTGACCACGCCCAGCGTGCCTTCGGCGCCGATGAACAGGTGCTTGAGGTCGTAGCCGGTATTGTTCTTGATCACCTTGTTCAGGTTCGAGAGCACGGTGCCGTCAGCCAACACCGCCTCCAGCCCCAGCACCAGATCGCGCGTCATGCCGTAGCGGATTACCCGGTTGCCGCCGGCGTTGGTCGAGATGTTGCCGCCGATGGTGCAGGAGCCGCGGCCGCCGAGGTCGAGCGGGAAACTGTAGCCCTCGGCCTCGGCGCGCTCCTGGATGGTTTGCAGCACGCAGCCGGCCTCGACCGTCATGGTGCCCGAGGGGCCGTCGACTTCTTCGATGGCGTTCATGCGTTCCAACGACAGCACCACTTCGCCGTCCAGCGGGATGCCACCCTGCACCAGGCCGGTCATGCCGCCCTGGGTGACGACGCCGACGCCGGCCCGGTTGCAGGCCGCCAGCACCCGGCTGACCTCGTCGGTGTTTGCCGGGCGAACCACGGCCAGCGGCCGGCCCATGCTGATGCCCATGACGTCCTGGACGTAGCGCTCGCCGATGTCCTCGCCGGTCAGCAGGCCCGCCGGGTCGACCACGGCTGCCAATTCTTCCGCCAACATGTCGTTGTCTCCTCGGTAACTGTGTTCTTTGTCGGCGGGCCGGCGCAGGTCAATCCCGCGGCAATTGGTGTTTGAGCACCTTGCCGGTGGCGTTGTGCGGCAGCTCGTCCATGAAAAGTACCTGTTTGGGCACCTTGTAGCGGGCAAGCTGGCTGCGGCAGTGCTCGACGATGGCGCCTTCGTCCAGGTTGGCGCCCTCCTTCAGTACCACGCAGGCGCGGCCGACCTCGGCCCACTTGTCGTCCGGCACGCCGATGACGGCGTTCTCGAAGACCCCGTCGAGCTGGTAGATGACGTTCTCCACCTCGACCGGATAGACGTTCTCGCCGCCCGAGATGAACATGTCCTTGGTGCGGTCGACGATGTAGTAGTAGCCGTCCTCGTCCTGGCGCGCCGCATCGCCGGTATGGAACCAGCCATCGCTGAAGAACTCATGGTTGGATTCGGCGCGGTTCCAGTAGCCCGGCGTCACCGTCGGCCCCTTGATCAAAAGCTCGCCGGTCTCGCCGGGTGCGACCTCGCGCACCTCCTCGTCGCAGATCTTGAGCCGCGTGTGCAGCGGCGGCAGGCCGGAAGAGCCGACTTTCTCCAGCGCCTTGTCGCCCGACAGCATGAGGCCCAGGGGCCCCGTCTCGGTCATGCCCCAGCCCTGCTGCAGCGTCATGCCCTTGGCGCCGTACTCCTCGATCAGGGCCAGCGGCGCCGCCGCGCCGCCGACGCCCAGGCAGATCACGTGGCTGAGATCGGCGGTGGCGAAGCCGGGCTCCTGGGCCATCATCAAGAAGTTCGTCGGCACCCCCAGCAAATGGGTCAGGTGGAGCTCCTTGTCCGAAAGGAGATCCAGGAAATGGCCGGGATCGAAGGTGCGCATGACGACGTTGCAGCCGCCGGTGTGGAAGGCCGGATTGGCATAGACGTTGAGGCCGCCGGTGTGGAAGGTGGGCAGCACCACCAGGTTCTTGGAATGCACCGTGATTTCCACCGTCATGGCGCAGTGGATGGCGTTGAACAGCGCCATTTGGTAGGTGATCATGGCGCCCTTGGGCCGGCCGGTGGTGCCCGAGGTGTACATCACCGTCCAGATGTCGGTGATATTCAGGTCAGGCGTCTGGTATTCTCCGGCCGCCGCCGCCAGGCCGGCCTCGTAGTCGCTGTCGCCGCCATTGGCCAGGCTGGCGATGCGCGGCAGGCCACAGAGCTTTTGCACTTCTGCCGCCTCCGCTGCGAACTCGAGGCCGTATATCAGCGCCTTGGGCGTGGCGTCGTTACAGATGAATTCCAACTCGGGCACCACCAGGCGCCAATTCAGCGGCAGGAAGATGGCGCCGATGCGGCGGCAGGCGAACTGGATCTCGAAGGCGTCGATGTCGTTGTGGCAGAGCACCGCGATGCGGTCGCCGACACCGATCTTCAGGCCGTGCTGCAGGTAAAGCGCCGCCCGATCGATGCGCCGGTCAAATTCGAGATAGCTCAGGCGGCGCTTGGAGGCCAAGTCGTGCACCGCCTCGCGACCCGGCGAATAACGGGCGTGGTGGGCGATCCAGTCCTCGGACGCGATGCTCACAAAAATTTCTCCCCAAATAAGGTTTACCCTATTGATGCATGGCCTGGATTATGGCGTCCAGGGCTTGGGCCGAAGGGGTCGGCGGCGCCCCTGCTGCGCTGACGGTTTCGTCGGATTTGGATCGCGCTAAGCGCCGCCCCGGCGGCCGCCGTAATCCGTTTCCTCGGTCCACCGCAGCAGCGCCGCGGCGTCCATGGGGCGGCTGATGAAGTAGCCCTGGGCCTCGGTGCACTGGAGGTTTTCCAAAAGCTTCCAGGTCTCGATGTCCTCGATGCCCTCGGCCACTACCGAGAGCCCCAGGTTGCGCCCCAGATCGACGATCGAGCGCACGATTACGGCATCGTCGTTGATCTCACGCATATTGAGCACGAAGGACTTGTCGACCTTGATCTCGCTGACCCGCAAGCGGCGGATGTAGGCCAGCGAGGAGTAGCCGGTGCCGAAGTCGTCGATCGAGATGCGCACCCCCATCTCGTGCAGCTTGTCGACGGTTTCGGTGGCCCGGGCGACATCGGAGATAATGGCGCTTTCGGTGATTTCCAGAACCAGTCCGCGGGCCGGCACGCGCCACTTTTCCAGCAAGCGCGCGATCTGTTCGGAAAAGCTGCGGTCATGCAGCGTTACCGGCGATAGATTGACCGAGACGGGAATGTCGAGGCCGATCTCGAGCCATTCGCGGTGCTGCTTGAGGGCGGCCTCGAGCACCCAGGCGGTCAGCGGCTCGATGATGCCGGTCTGCTCGGCCAGGGGAATGAAGACGTCGGGGGTGACCAGGCCGTGCTGGGGATGGTTCCAGCGCAATAAGGCCTCGACGCCGGCGATGCGCGGCGGCTTGAAGGTGACCTTGGGCTGGTAATTCAGCACCAGTTCGTTCTGGGTGATGGCATGGCGCAAATCGCCCGACAGCGAAAGCTGGCGCACGTGGGTTTCGTCGTCGTCGGCGACTTGGCCGTAATATACGGCATAGCCGGTGGCGTTGCGTTTGGCGGCGAACATGGCGGTGTCGGCGTGGCGCATCAGTGTCGAGGCGTCGTTGCCGTGGGTGGGGAAGACGGCGATGCCGATGCTGATGCCGGTGGCCAGGCGATGGCCCTGGATGGTCAAGGGATCCTTGAGCGCCTCGATGGCCTTCTCGGCCGCCTTGATGGCGCCTTCCCCGGTGGCGCCCGAGGGCAGCAATTCGGCAAATTCGTCACCGCCGATGCGGGCCAGGGTATCGGATTCACGCGTCACCACCAGCAGCCGTTTGGCCACCTCGGCCAGCAATTCGTCGCCCACGGCGTGGCCCAGCGTGGCGTTGACCTCGCGAAAGCCATTGAGATCCATCATCAGCACCGCCACCTGGCGGTTCTCCCGCTTGCTCAGCGCCACACCCTGATCCAGGCGATCGAGAAACAACGCCCGGTTGGGCAGCGCCGTGAGGGGGTCGTAGATCGAGAGACGTGTGAGCTTGGCTTCGGCCTCGGCCGCCTGCTTCTCGGCCCGCGAGGTGCGGATGGCGCCGAGCAGGCTGCGGCTCAGGCGGTCGGCCGAGATTTCGCTGGGTTTGAGGCAGTCGGCGGCGCCGGCCTCCAAAAGCTCGATCATCATCGCTTCGGGGTGTTCGCCGTTGATCATGATGACCGGCCTGTCGACGCCGGCATGATAAAGCTCGCCCAGCGTGTCGACGCCGGCCTCGTGGGTCAGCCCGGTATCGAAAAAGGCGCAGTCGTAGGTGCCGCCGCTGAGCGCCGCCACCGCCAGTTCCCTGGCCTCGGCATCGTTGATGTCGAGGTCGAGCGTCGATTCGGCCAGGGCGCGCTGCAAGGCATCGCGCTCGCTCGGTCGCGCTGCGGCAATCAGAATCTTCAGCGGTTCCACGGTCACGGCCAATTCTTAGACGTTCGGCCGCTCGGTGTGAAAGGCCAGGATATGCGTTCGTGAGGCCATTCTGGCGTCACCTCAATCCTCCCAAGGATCGTCCTCGTCGTGGCAGCGGGCATCCTGGAACTCTAAATTCGGTCCTCTTGCGCGCCGACCGCCAATCTTATGCAATGTATAGGGGGGATGGTAAATAACTCTTTAACGGCCGCCGTGGCGGTTAACCCGCCCTTGCTGCCGAATCGCCCGCCCTCAGCATAATCCAGGCGCCGGCCCGGTGCCAGTTCGCCCGCTTATTTCGAGGTGGCGACGAAGACGCCGTCCCAGTTGGGGTCAGGGGGCTCGGCCTCGTAGGCCGCGATGCGTTCTTCGTAGAGACCGTGCAGCACCTCGAATTCGTCGGCGCCGTCCAGGCGGCGGCATTCGGCCAGCGATTGCCGGGCGCGCTGCCACTGCTGGGCGCGGTAGCTGTGCAGCATCTCTTCGTGGCGCACTACCAGGGTGCGGAAGGCCGGATCGTCGAGTTTGCCGCGGTCGCCGACCAGGGAGAAGATGCGCACCGCCTCCTCCTTGCCTTTGACGGCGATGAGATCGAGCTCCAGCGTGGCGAAGTCGCGGGCCTCGATCTGGGTTTGCTCGCCGATGACGATGCCGACGCCGTAGTTCTTGGACTGGCCCTCGAGCCTGGACGCCAAATTGACGGCATCGCCCAGCACCGAATAGTCGAAGCGCTGTTCGGCCCCCATGTTGCCGACGCAGCATTCGCCGGTGTTGAGGCCGATGCCGATGTTGATGGGAAAAAAGGGTTTCTGTTCGGCCTCGCGCTCGGCCTTGATCTCGGCGTTGAGGCTTTCCAGCCGCTCGAACATGGCGATCGCCGAGGCGCAGGCGTTGGCGACGTGTTCGCCGTCGTCCAGTGGCGCATTCCAAAAGGCCATGATGCAGTCGCCCATGTACTTGTCGATGGTGCCGCGGCGCGAAAGAATCATGTCGGTCATGGGCGTGAGAAAGCGGTTGATCAGGTTGGTCAGGCCTTGGGGGTCGGTCTTGAACTGCTCGGAAATCGTGGTGAAGCCGCGGATGTCGGCGAACAGCAGCGTCATGTCGCGCATCTCGCCGCCCAGCATCAGGCGATCGGGGTCGGCGGCCAACTGCTCGACTAGGGCCGGCGAGAGATAGCGGCTGAAGGCGCCCCTAACCTGCTGGCGCTCGGCCTCGCTGCGCAGATAGTTGATGAGCGAGCCCGAGAGATAGATCAGCAGCACCACCAGCGAGGGTGAGACAGGATCGAGAAGCAGTTGGTAGTTGGCGAACATGAGCCACGAGGCCGTGATGGCGATGACGATGCCCATAACGGCGATCAGGGCGCACGACAACGCTCCCAGCCAGGGCAACAGGGCGATCAAGGCGCCGCCCAGCACGATCAGAAAGACGATCTCCAGGCCATTGGCCCAGTCCGGCCGTTCGAGGAAGTAGCTGAGCACGATCTGCTCCAGCGCCGCGATGTGGACCAGGGCCCCGGCCTGGGCCGGATTGAGCGGTGTCGCCCGCAGATCCTTGAGGCCGGCGGCGCTGGTGCCGATCAGCACCAATTGCCCCTCGACCCGGCTCTTGTCGAAATCGTCGGCGAACACGGTCCAGACCGGCACCACCCGGTCGGGCACGTCCTTGGTGTAGTGCAGCCAGATGCGGCCGTTGGCGTCGGTGGGCACCACCAGGTCGCCGATCTTGACGTGGTTGAGGCCGGTCTTTTCGCCATAGGCGGTTTCGCCGCTGGCGCCCGAGGACTTGATGATGGTGGTGCGCGCGCCCTGCGCCACCCGCAGCAATTCGGCCGGCAGCGAGGGGTAGATCCGATCGCCCTTGCGGAACAGCAGCGGCACCCGCCGCACGATGCCGTCGGGCTCCGGCACCAACGTGAAGCTGCCGTTGCCCGCCGCCGCCTTCTCGATCGCCGCCAGGTTGGTCACGGCGCCCTGGTAGGCCGGCAGGAAGGGCTTGGGATCGTCGCCGGCCAGGGCGAAGCTGCCCTTGGCCAGGGGCTCGCCGCCGCCCTCTTCGGTGGTCAGCACGAAGCCCGTAACGACGTTGATCTGGGCCATGACCTGGGCCAGCATCGCGTCGTGGTCGGGTAAGCTTTCGGCCCGCTCACGCAGCGCCATGATTTCCGGTGTCTCGGGCCAGATCGGCAGCACGTTGGCGGGCGAGGTGCGGTCAGCCTCCGCGAAGACGATGTCGAAGGCAATGGCGACGGCGCCGGCGTTGGCCAAGCGGACCAGCAATTCGGCCACTTGAGTGCGCGGCCAGGGCCATTGGCCGAGGCGGCTCAGGCTTTCGTCGTCGAGGTCGATGAATTTCACCGGTGCCGGCTCATAGGGTCGCGGCTTGATGCGCTGGTAGATGTCGGAGACCTTGAGCTGGACCTCTTCCACCGGGCCGGGAAAAGTGCCGCGCACCAGGAGTGCCAGGCCCAAAATGGCCAGCGGTATCAGGATATGAAGCCAGGGCCGCAGCCGGTGCATCGGCTTTGCCTACGTGTCATCGGGGGGGGATGTCAACCGCGCCTGAATCAAAAATTTCAAAATGACCGTGATTTGAATCATTTGTTGCATCGATGCCCTGGGGCGGCTATCGTGATCCTTCTTTGGAGGGTTGACGCGAGTTTCTGCCCGGGGGAAGCGAGGCGACGCAGCCCGGGGGGTCGGGAGCGTGGGCCACGGATCCGGCGCAACACCCGGATCCGCGGCCCGCACGCCCGGAAAACAACGCTTAGCGATCCGGTTGCCGAAAAAAACCGAAACCAGATGCTGCCCGGGGGGCATAGGAATGGTTGAGTTGGTCCACGTGACCGAGCGTATCCAAGCCGAGTTTCCGCGCCTCTCGCCGCAGCTCAAGCGCGCCGCCCGATATGTTCTCGACAGCCCCGACGAGGTCGCCCTCAATTCCATGCGCGCCGTGGCCAAACGGGCCGACGTCCACCCCTCGGCCCTGGTCAGGCTGGCCAAGGAACTGGGCTTCAAAGGATACGTGGCGCTGCGCGAGCCCTTCCGCGAGACGCTGCGCCGGCGCCCGGAACGCTATGCCGAACGGGCGCGCAACCTGCAGGCCCGGGGCGGCGGAGAGTTGGGCGAGCTCTATCGCGAACTGATCGTGGCCGGCAACGACAATATTGCCGGCACCTTCGCCGATTGCTCGCCCCAACGCCTGGCCAGGCTGGCGGCCACCATGGAGGCGGCCGGCCACATCTACGTCGTGGGCATGCGCAAGTGCCTGCCCGTGGCCTTCTACATCCACTATGCCTGCCGCATGTTCCACCCCGGCGTCACCCTGCTGGGCGGCTTTGCCGGAACCCTGGCCGACGAGCTTCGCGAACTGGGGCCCGACGATATGCTACTGGCCATCAGCTTCGACCCCTACACCCGCGAGACGGTGCGCACCGCCCGCCACGCGGCGGCGCTCGGCGCCACCGTGGTGGCCATCACCGACAGCCCGCTGTCGCCCCTGGCCGAAGTTGCGGCGGAGACCCTGGTGGTGGCCAACGCCAGCCCCTCGTTCTTTCGCTCGCTGGTGGCAGCCATGGCACTGGCCGAGGCTATCGTCGCTTTTCTGCTGGCGCGGGGCGGTGATCAGGCCATCGCGACGCTGACCCAGACCGAGGCCCAGCTCGACGGCTTCGGCACCTACCAGCAGCGGCCCGAGCGCCAGGCGGCCGGGCGGCGGAGCCGCTGATGGGCCACATCCTGCAACGCCAACTCGATGCCGAGCTGCCGGTGGCGGTGGCCGGCGATGGAGTCTACCTGATCGACGAGAGTGGCAAGCGCTACCTCGACGCCTCGGCCGGGGCCGCGGTCTCGGCGCTGGGCCATTCCGACGCGCAAGTGCGCCGGGCCATCGTCGAGCAGGTCGAAAGCCTGGCCTTCGCCCACACCTCGTTCTTCACCACCCGGGTGGCCGAGGAACTGGCCGAGCATTTGGCCCAAGCCGCGCCGACGGGGCTGGAGCAGGTGTTTTTCATCAGCGGCGGTTCCGAGGCCATCGAGGCGGCGCTCAAGCTCGCCCGCCAGTACTTCGTCGAACAGGGCCAGCCCCAGCGCCGCCACTTCATCGCCAGGCGCCAGAGCTATCACGGCAATACGCTCGGCGCCCTGGCCGTCGGCGGCCACCCGGCGCGGCGTGCCATCTATGCGCCCTTGCTGATCGAAACCACCCACATCTCGCCTTGCTACGCCTACCGTGGCCAGGACCCGGATGAAAGCGAGGAACAATACGGCCGGCGCCTGGCCGACGAGCTGGAGGCCGCCATCCAAAGCCTGGGGCCCGACAGCGTCACCGCCTTCGTGGCCGAGACGGTGGTCGGCTCGGCGCTTGGCGCGGTGCCGCCGGTGGCCGGCTATTTCCGTCGCATCCGCGAGGTCTGCGAGCGCTACGGCGTGCTGCTGATCCTCGACGAGGTGATGTGCGGCATGGGCCGCACGGGAACCCTCTTTGCCTGCGAGCAAGAGGGCGTGGTGCCCGACCTGGTGTGCGTCGCCAAGGGACTGGGGGCGGGCTACCAGCCGATCGGCGCGGTGATCGCCAGCCGGCACATATACGACGCCTTGCGCCAGGGCTCGGGCGCCCTGCAGCACGGCCACACCTACATCGGCCACCCCGTGGCCTGTGCCGCCGCCCTGGCCGTGCAACGCGCCATCGTCGAGCGCGATCTGCTGGCCAACGTGGTGGCCCAGGGCGAGCGTCTCGAGGCGGCGCTATACGAGCGTTTCGGCAACCACCCCCATGTCGGCGACATTCGCGGCCGCGGCCTCTTTCGGGCCATAGAGTTGGTCGCCGACCGCGAGACCAAGCGGCCCTTCGATGTGGCCGACAAACTGCACGCCCGCATCAAGGCCGAGGCCATGGCGGGTGGCCTGATCTGCTATCCGGCCGCCGGCTCGGCGACCGGCGAGGCCGGCGATCACGTGCTGCTGGCCCCGCCCTATATCATCCAGGCGGCCGAGATCGACGATATCGTCGAACGCCTGGGAGTTGCCGTCGACGCCTGCTTGGTCGACATCGGCGCTACAGGGAGGGCAGCCTGATGAAAATACCCCACATGTTTGGCCGCAGACCGACCGCCGCGACGGTCCTGGCCCACGACCACATCGGTTTCGCGGCGATCTCCAGCGGCCACAACGCGACAGCCGCAGAAAGCGAACGTTTCAACCCCGACCATCAGCAAATGGAGGACTGCACGTTATGAAGAAATTGGCTCTCACAACCGGTGCCGTGGCGTTCGCCGCGGCGCTCGGTCTCGGCGCCCTGGCGTCCGGCCCCGTCGCCGCCCAGGGCAACTTCATCACCATCGGCACCGGCGGTGTCACCGGCGTCTACTATCCTACCGGCGGCGCCATCTGCCGCCTGGTCAACAAGAAACGCAAAGAGCACGGCATCCGCTGCTCGGTCGAGAGCACCGGCGGCTCGGTCTACAACCTCAACACCATCCGGGCCGGCGAGCTCGACATGGGCGTGGCGCAGTCGGACTGGTAGTACCACGCCTACAACGGCACCAGCAGATTCAAGGCGAAGGGGCCGTTCAAGGGCCTGCGGGCGGTCTTTTCCGTGCATCCCGAGCCCTTCACCGTGGTGGCCCGGGCCGATGCCGGCATCAAGACCTTCAACGACCTCAAGGGCAAGCGGGTCAACATCGGCAATCCCGGATCCGGCCAACGCGGCACCATGGAAGTGGTGATGGCGGCCCTGGGCTGGACCAAAAAGTCCTTTGCCCTGGCTTCCGAGCTCAAGTCGGCGGAACAGTCGCAGGCGCTTTGCGACAACAAGATCGACGCCATGGTGTTCACCGTGGGTCATCCCAGCGGCTCGATCAAGGAGGCCACCACGACCTGTGACAGCGTCATCGTCGAGGTCTCGGGGCCGGCCATCGAAAAGCTGGTCAACGACAACGACTACTACCGCCACGCCGTGGTTCCGGGCGGCATGTATCGCGGCAACGCCAACGACACCAAGACCTTCGGCGTCGGCGCCACCTTCGTCAGCTCGACCAATGCCCCGGCGGCCATCCGCACGGCGATTTTGCCGTTCCTCTTCATCTTCAACACCGAACTTCTGATGATCGGCATCGAAAACGCTTTCCATCTGGTGCTGACTATCGTCGTGGCGGTGGGGGCCATGCTGACTTTCGCGGCGGCCACCCAGGGTTTTTTTCTGGTCAAGTGCCGGTTGTGGGAGATTGCCGCCCTGCTGCTGGTCGCCTTCACCCTGTTCCGGCCCGGCTTTTGGTGGGACATGGTCTATCCGGCGCTGGAATCGGCGCCGGCCAAGGGCATCTACAAGATCGTCGAGGCGGTGCCGCCGGGCGGCCACATTCGCATCCGGGTGACCGGCGAGAACCTCGACGGCGACGCCGTGGACAAGACCGTGATGCTGCAGATCGACGCCGGCGCCGACGGCGCCGCCCGCCTGGCCGGAGCCGGCCTCGAACTGCGCCAGGAGGAGGGCAAGATGATCGTCGACAACGTCGTCTTCGGTAGCTCCGCCGAGCGCCAGAAGATCGATTTCGATTGGCAGATCGCCAGCGTCGAGCGCAAGGCCGATCGTCCGCCCAGGCAGCTCATGTACCTGCCGGCGCTGCTGCTCTTTGGGGCGGTGTTCGTGCTGCAGCGGCGGCGGCGCCAGGGCGGCGATGCCGGCGCCGCGGCCTAACCGGAGGGGACGTCATGTACAAGGACATACTGCTGGCGCTCGACATCAACGACGAGGCGACCTGGCACAAGGCACTGCCGGTAGCCGACGAGCTGCGGCGCAACTTCGCGGCCAATCTGCATGTGCTCACCGTGGTGCCCGATTTCGGCATGAGCATCGTCGCCCAGCACTTCCCCGCCGACTTCGAGAAAAAGGCGCTGGCCGAAGCCAAGGCCAGGCTGGAAGCCCTGGTCGGCGAGAACCTGGACGACCTGGGCAACGTGCGGCTGGTGGTCGAGCAGGGTTCGGTCCACAAGGAGATCGTGGTGGCCGCCAAGCTGGTGGGGGCCGATCTCATCGTCATTTCGTCCTCCAAACCGGGCTTGCAGGACTACCTGCTGGGACCCAACGCCGCCCAAGTCGTGCGCCAGGCCGAAAGCTCGGTATTGGTGGTTCGAGACTGACCCGAGACAGCACAGAAAAAGCCACCGCCGATCCGGCGGTGGCTGTTCGCTGCCGAGAGGTTCTGCGGCGTGTCTACTTGGTTGCCTTTTTGAGGTAGGCGATGACGTCTGCCCGCTGTTTGGTCTTTTTGAGGCCGGGGAAGGTCATCTTGCCCTTCTTGATCACGGCTTTGGGCTTTTTGATGTATTTGTCCATGATGGCGTCGTCCCAGACGATGCCCGACGCCTTGATAGCCTTGGAAAACTTCTTGTAGCCGGCGGCGGTGCCCGCCTTGCGCCCGAAAACGCCGTGCAAATTGGGGCCGACCTTGTGCTTGCCGCCCTTTTTGACGGTGTGGCAGGCCTTGCACTTGTTGAACACCTTCTTGCCCTTGGCCGCGTCGCCGGCCGCCAGTGCCGAGGTGCTGGAAAGCGCAATAAGGCAGGCCGCGCCGATGCCAATCAGCTTGTTCGTGGTCATTGAAAGCTCTCCTATCTACCGCTGTCCGCGGGTTCACACCATAGTCGCCACCCCCTCGCGACCGAGCGGCGTGTGTAGCACAGGCGGTGGCGAAATGTAAGCGGACTTTGCGGCCGAAATAAGCCCGGCGGTGGCGGCTTCCTTGCGGTTGCCGCCACCGCCGGTCCACTGGAGGGAAGGGCGGGTCTCCCCCAGGGAACGAAGGCTCTGCCGCCTACAGGCGGTGCTCCTCGGGCAGGAAGAAGAGATGGTCCTGGTCCTCCACCGAGGCGTGGCACTCGATGCAGAAAGCGACCGTGCCCGAATTCTTGCCGCCCGTGGTGCCGAAGACGCTGCCGTTGGGCAGGACCATGGAATAGCGCCAGTTGCCGCTCGGCTTGTTGAAGCCGGCCGCCATCTTTTCCATGGTAAAGAGCGGCCCGGCAACCACTCGGCCGCTGGCGTTGGCGACGAAACTGTCCTTGGCCAGCATGGCGCCGACCGGCAGCGGGCCGGCCTTTTCGTATTTGCCGTAACCTTGGGCCAGGGCGTTGCCGAAGTTGTTGACGTAGCGCCCGCCGTGGGTGTCCGAGACGTAGGGCCGCAGCGAAAAACGGCTCCAATCGGCATAATCGCCGACATAGCTCAGGCCCGACTTGGCGTAGGCCGCCCTGAGCGCCTGGCGGGCGCAATCGTAGGCCGCCACGGCCTCGGCCTGGGTCAGTTCGGGAACCTCGGCGGCGGCGCAGGGGTTGCAGGCCTGAGTGGCGCAGGGGTTCTTGGCAGCACACGGATTGCAGCCTTTGGCGGCGCAGGGGTTCTTGGCCGCCACCTTCATCAAACGCGGTACCACGCAGGCGGCGCTTTTGGCGGCACAAGGATTACAGGGATTGCAAGCCTTGGCGGCACAGGGATTACAGAGATTACAGGGATTACAGGGATTCTTGGCCGCGCAGGGATTTTTCGCGGCGCAAGGGTTTTTTCCGGCGCAGGGGTTCTTCGCCGCGCAGGCCGCCCGCGACGCCATCGGCGCCACCACGGCCGTGGTTGCCACCGTACCGATACCCAGCATGATGGGGATGACCGTCGTCGTTAGCAGCCGGTTGTGAATGGATTTCATGGCAAGGCGCCCTTCCCGTTTTGAATGTTTCCAACTTGAATTGCCTGGCCCTAACTTATGTCGGCCATCGGCCCTTGCCGATTCACGCCTATTCACGTGTGCGTGAGTTGACAGGCTGCGCTCCGGCGCCCGACCATGACTGGCGGAGGCAGCAGGGGAGTTGGCCATGACGAGCGGGGTTTCACGCCGCGGCCTGGCGGCCGCCCTGGTGGCTGCCGCCATGGCGCTGGCTCCTGTCGGCAGGACGGCCCCGCTACCCGAGGTCATCGCCATCCCCGGCGGCCCCTTTATCATCGGCTCCGACCGGGCCGAGCGCGAGAGCGCCTACCGCCTGGACGAAGCCGCCTACGGCCATTCCATTACCCGCCGGCGCGGCTGGTACGAGGCCGAAGGCGAACGCCGGCTGGCCACCACCGCCGCCTTCACCATCACGCGCAACCTCATCACCAACGCCCAGTACGCCGATTTCATCGCCGCCACCGAACACGCCGCACCCGAGGTCGACGCCGGCACTTGGGCCTCCTACGGCCTTATCCATCCCTTCAGCCGCAGCCGCCGCCACGCCTGGCGCCAGCGCCGGCCGCCGCCGGGACGCGAGCGGCACCCGGTGGTTCTGGTCTCGCACTTCGATGCCCTGGCCTATGCCGCCTGGCTGGGCCGCACCACCGGCCGCAACTGGCGCCTGCCCAGCGAGAAGCAATGGCTGAAGGCGGCCCGGGGCAGCGACGGCGCGCGCTTTCCCTGGGGCAACCATTTCGATCCCACGCGCCTCAATAGCGCCGACCGCGGCCCCTTCGACACCGTGGCGGTAGGCAGTTTTCTCCGCGGTGCCAGTCCCTTCGGCCTGCTCGATGGCGCCGGCCAGGTTTTCGAGTGGACGGCGACCGCCAGCGGTCCAAAGAAATTCATCGTCAAGGGCGGCTCGTGGGACGACAAGGGCTGCGGCGTTTGCCGGCCGGCGGCGCGCCACGCCCGCCCCGCCGGCCTCAAACACATCCTCATCGGATTTCGTTTGGTGCGGGAATAGGTGGTAGCCTTGGAAATTCCCCGACACCGAGCCTTGAGAGGCTGCGGCCGATGAGCGATGATACGCACGACCGATCCAGGATCTGGCTGGTGCGCCATGCCTATGCGTTCTCGCTGGTGCTGGTGCCGGTCTGGGTGATCGACTTCTTCCTGCCGGGGGGCTGGTCCTCGTTCTGGTTGACGATGCTCTGGTTGGCGGCCTTTGCCGGGCATTACTTTTTCGTCCGGGCGCTGGGCAGCAGCGATGCCTGGGCCCGCGACCGGGCCCTCGACCTCAAGGTCAAAAGCTACGACGTGCGCCACATCCAAGAGATCGAACGAAGCGCCGCCGAAGGCAAATGGCCGGGAAAACGGGGCCCCGAACTCGATCGTTGATATCGCGTGAAATGGGCGGTGCAGTGATGCTACCGGGGGGCGGAGGCCAAGGGCGCGGATGCGCCCGCCCGGCGAGGGGCCCTAGCAAAAACTAAAACCGCTTGGGTTTGTCGTCGGGCGGACCCTCGGGCATGGTGTCGAAGGCCCGGATGATGGCCGTGACGCGGAAGGTGTAGCGCAGCCAGAGCAGGCAGACCGCGGCCACCACCCATTTGTCGAGCGTGCCGAGTTGGGTGGCCAGGGCATCGCTGGCCAGGATCAAGCAGGCCATGGGCGGCGCACTGACGGCGTAGAACGCAGCATAGGGGTTCTTGGTCAGGCCTAGGAATAGCGCCGTCAGAAACATCGACAGACAGTAGAAGGTCAGCGCCGTGGCTATCAGGTCGCCGGCCGGATCGAGCTTGGCTATGGCCACCAGCGTCCAGATGCCAAACAGCGAGGCCAGGAACCAGGTGTAGATGAAAAGCTCGCTCTTGGCCTGGCGGCGGTTGAGCTTGGCGACCTTGATCAGATAGGGCGTTTTGTCGTCGTTCCAGACGTACTTCCGGATAAAGGTGTACCAGTTCGACGTCATCGCGACGCCGCCCAGCGCTGTCGCAAAGTCAGGCCTCGACGGCAGCTTCCTCCTGCGCCTTTCTCGCCTTTTCGGCTCGCTTGGCCTGGTCCTCCGGCCATTCCAGCGTCATCAGGTGGAAGCGCAGATCGCGCGGCCCAAAGATCACCAGCACCGTTTCGAGCCACACCGCAAAGGCGGCCACGGCGGCCATGACCAAGCCGAACAGCAGCACCGACTTGATGATCCAGCGCATCGGCAGGCCGACCAGCGAGGCCGAGATCTCGTTGGTGATGAAGGCCTCGTAGGCATAGATGCCGGCGAAGTAGACCACCAATAGGGTGTAGGGAACCAAGAAGAAGGTGCAGCCGATGAACTCGACCAAGGCCTGGTTGAGGAAGGTCAGTTTTTCGCGCAGCAGATCGACGCGGACGTGGCGGTTGTTGACGTAGCCATAGCCCAGCACCAGGGCGAAAAGCGCCGTGTGGAAGTGCCACTCGAGCTCCTGGATGATGGTCGAATCGAAGAGGAAGCCGACCGGCCCAAAGGCCTCCATGAGCCAGACCTGCATCTTGCCGATCTTGCGAAACAGCACGTCCCAGATGGTGAAGAAGACCAGCGGCAGGATGAACAGTGCCCCCCAGCGGCCGACGAAATCGACGAAACGGCTGAGGCCGGCGCTGAGGCGGATCATTTTTTCAACGGGCATAGAGCTCACCTTCTGCTGGCGACCGGAATTACAATCCACCATAGACGACGCGGGGCAGCCAAAGCGCGACCTTGGGCAGTGTCAGGACGCCGATCAGGGCTACCAGTTGCAGGGTCACGAAGGGGATGATGCCCTTGTAGATGTTGGCGATCTTGACCTCTTCCGGGGCGATGCCCTTGAGGTAAAAGAGCGCGAAGCCGAAAGGCGGCGTCAGGAACGAGGTCTGGAGATTCACCGCCACCAGGATCAGGAACCAGAAAATCATGCCTTCCTGCGAGACGTGGGTGCCGAAATCGAGACCCACCACCAGCGGTGCGAAGACCGGCAGGATGATCAGCGTGATCTCGATCCAGTCGAGGAAGAAGCCGAGTATGAAGACGATGCCCATGATCAGGATGAGGAGGCCCCAGGCGCCCAGGCCGGCCTGCAGGATCAAGTGCTCGACGATGTCGTCACCGCCCAGCGCCCGGAAGACGTAGGCGAAGCAGGTGGCGCTGACGACGATGAAGAAGATCATGCCGATGGTGAGCGCCGAGGTGTGGCTCACACCCCTGAGGATTTCCCAGCTGCAGCGCCGATTGGCCACGGCCAATATCACGGCACCGAAGGCGCCCACCGCGCCGGCCTCGCTGGGCGTCGCCCAACCCATCAGGATCGAGCCCTTGATCAGACCAATCAGAAAGACCGGCGGCAGAAAACTCTTCAACAGCAGCGGCGCCATCTCACCCCGCGGCACGTACAAGAGCTCCTTCGGCAGCGGCGGCGCGATACTGGGCCTGATGCTTGCGGCGATGACGATATAGGCGAGATAGAGGGCGGCCAGAAAGAGGCCCGGGCCCAGCGCCGACATGAACACGGTGCCGACCGAGACCGACATCAGGTCGGCCATGATGATCAGCATGATGCTGGGCGGGATCAAAATACCCAGCGTGCCCGAGGCGCAGATCACGCCTGTGGCCAGTTGCTGACTGTATTTTTGCTTCAACATGGTGGGTAGCGCCAGCGCCGTCATCATGGTTACCGAGGCGCCGATGATGCCGGTCATGGCGGCCAGGATGGTGCCCATGATGGTAACGGCCAGGGCCAGCGCGCCCGGTACCCGGCGCAGCAGCACCTGGCAGGAATAAAGCATGTCGTTGGCGACGCCCGAGCGCTCCATCATCACGCCCATGAAGACGAAGGTGGGCACCGCCACCAGCACCAGGTTCTCGGCCGCCTGACCCCAGATGCGGGGCAGGAAGGCGAAGTATTGGGCCAGGGCAAAGACGTCCAGCGCGTAGCCAACCATGCCGTAGAGAAAGGCCAGGCCGCCCAGGATGAAGGCTACCGGATAGCCGGAAAAGAGCAGGATACCCAGGGTGCCGAACATGAAGACGGGCAGGAAGTCCTGCAACACGTAGAGCAGCGGCGCCTCGTCGTCCTTGCCCATGAAGACCAACAGCACGACCACCGTGACCATCACGACCATGGGGATCAAAAGAACGAGAAGCGACTTGCCCTCGGGCTGTTCGGTTGTGGAAATCGGCTCCTGCATGCCGGGCTCCCGAAGCTTATGGATCACAGACATAGGCTGGAGTTTGCCATGGCAAACTCCAGCCCAGTCTCAAGAAAGCGGAAGGATGATTATCCGACCGCAGAGTTTAGTGCGTTTACTGCAAGTAGCCGTGATCCTTCCAGACCGCGTACTCGGCGCGGAAGGCCGAGATATGGGCGAGGATCTCCTTGAACAGCGGATCCTTGGCCGCCTGCTCCGCTTGCACCGCTTCCCAGGCCTTCTTGACGGTGGCCAGGAACTCGGGCGACCAGCGATGGATGGTGACACCCTTGGCCTTCAGGGCCTTGAGCGCACCGGCCTGCAGGAACTCGCCGCGGGCCAGGATGTCCTTGACGCTGTTGCCGCAGGTGATCTCGATCATCGCCTGATGCTGTTTGGAAAGGCCCTCGAATTTGGCCTTGTTCATCAGCAACTCGAGCACCGAGGATTGCTGATGCCAACCCGGGAAGTAGTAGTGCTTGGCGATTTGATAGAATCCGAGGTTGAGATCGATCGAGGGCGACGAGAATTCGGTGGCGTCGATGACACCGCGCTCGAGCGCCGGATAGATGTCGGCGGCCGCCAGCAATTGCGTGCTCACGCCCAGCTTTTGCATAACCTGGGCACCCAGGCCGAAGAAGCGCATCTTCAGACCACGAAGGTCGGCAGCACTTTTGATTTCCTTGCGGAACCAGCCCGAGGCTTCCGGAGGAATGATGCCGCAATGGAAGGCCTTGAGGCCATGCTGGGCGTAAATACGGTCGTAGATATCGTCAGCGCCGGCCTCGTAGAGCCAAGCCAGCATCTCGCCGGGGCCGGGGCCGAACGGCACCGCCGTGTACCAAGCCAGGGCGGGAATTTTGCCAACGTGATAGCCGGCCGTGCCCCAGACCGCGTCGACGGCGCCGGCCTTGACGGCGTCGAAGCCCTCGAGCGACGGCACCAGGGCGCCAGGCTCGAAGAACTTGATCTCCAGCGAGCCGCCGGAGATGCGCTTGATGTTGTTTGAGAACCACGGGCCGGACTCGCCGATCACCGTCAGCTTCGAGCCGAAGGTGCTCTGCATTTTCCATTTGACCCGCTTGCCTTGCGCGTCGGCGGTGCTGGCCAGGGCAAGCGCAAACGTGCCTGCGAGGCCGGCAACGGCAACGGTCTTCAATAGCGACTTCATCTTCATATTGCCTCTCCCTCGTTGACTTGAATGCCCCCCGCGATGTTCCTTGCCGGATGGCCTGGCACCGCTGTTTCCAGCCCAAAAGGTTTGGGTCGGCTGGCACTCCTCCATTAACGAGAAGCCATATTACACAACTCGCCTTACTTGGCAACGGAAGAGGGCGATGATTTGTAATTGGCTGCCGGGCAGTATGATTGATCTTGCCGAGAAACCGCATGCCATGATTAGCCTCGACGGCCGGGGTTAACCTACACTCGGGCGAACTGGTTATTGCGGGATGGACAGGGAGGCCGAGGTATGGTGGTCCTGAACGAGCTTTCCGGCGGGCGCCTGCGCTCAATGCTGGCGGCTGGCCGGGATATCCTGGAATGCTACCGCGTGTTGGAGCGCGGCGGCCTCAACATCGTCGGCGAGGTGCTCAGGGAGGGTGGCACTTTCTACGAATGGAACCACTACCCGGACGGTGACATCTTCGATCCCGAGAGCCACAGCCAGCACTACTACCACGCCCACCGGGCCGAGGAGCACGGCCACTTTCACACCTTCCTACGCCAGCCCGGCATGCCCAAGGGCAGCCGCCCCATGGCCAACAAAAGCAAGGAGAAGTGGCCCCGCGGCAAGGATGCACTGAGCCACCTGATCGCCATCTCGATGGACGGCTACGGCTTTCCCATCCGGCTTTTCACCACCAACCGCTGGGTTACCGGCGAGTGCTGGTACCGGGCCGACGACGTCGTCGCCATGCTCGACCTTTTCGTCATCGACCACGCCGCGCCTTCGTGGCCGGTCAACCGCTGGGTCAGCGGCATGATCCGCCTCTTCCAGCCCCAAATCGCCGAGTTGGTGATCGAGCGCGATGCCACCATCAAGCGCTGGCGCGACGGCCACCCCGAGAGCGACGTCCTCGAAGATCGCCAGCTCGACATCACCTCGGTGCTGGATATCTCGGTCGAAGATCAAGTGACGGCGGTAGAGCAAGCCCTTGGCGAGGCTTGATTCATGGTCATGAGTGACGGCGCCACATTCGCCGGCGACAGCCGGGCCGCCGGCTGGCTGCAGGTCGAGGAGCGCCAGGGACGGACCGTGGTTGCGGCCGGTGGGCGCTGGGACATCGCCAGCGCCGGCCGCCTCAAGCAGGAGCTCGGCCGCTTGGCTGCCGACCCCGGCCGGCCGCTGCAGCTCGATGCCGGTGCCATCGAGGCCATCGACACGGCAGGCGCCTGGGTGCTCTACAGCGCCATCAAGCGCTGGCGCGGCAGTGACGGCGGCCTCGATCTGGCCGCCCTGGCGCCGGTGGTGGCCGACATGCTGGCCCAGGTCGAGGCCAACGACCGGCCGCCCTTGCCGGCGCCGCCCCGGGTCAATGCCATCGTCCACATGCTCAGCAAGCTGGGCGCCAACACCGCCGAAGTAGCCCGCGAAACCATCGACCTGCTGGGCTTTTTCGGGCTCATTTTCGCCACCATCGGGACCGTCCTGGTGCAGCCCCGCAGGCTGCGCCTCAAGCCGCTGATCTACCACATGGAATACGCCGGGCTGAATGCGCTGCCCATCGTCGGGCTGATCTCGTTCCTCATCGGTGTGGTGCTGGCCTACCAGGGGGCGACCCAGTTGCAGCGTTTCGGGGCCGAGGTCTTCGTCGTCGACCTGATCGCCGTCTCGATCCTGCGCGAGGTCGGTATCCTGCTCACCGCCATCGTCGTGGCCGGCCGCTCGGGCAGCGCCTTTACGGCCCAGATCGGCTCCATGCGCGTGCACGAGGAGATCGACGCCATGCAGACCATGGGCCTCGACCCGATGGAGCTCTTGGTGCTGCCGCGCTTGCTGGCCTTGGTCATTTCGCTGCCCTTGCTGGCTTTCCTCTCCGACCTGATGGGATTGTTGGGCGGCGGCCTGATGGCCTGGGTGGTGCTCGACATAACGCCCAGCATGTTCCTCGAACGCCTCAGCGCCTCGGTCAGTCTGTGGACCTTCGCCATCGGCATCATCAAGGCGCCGGTCTTTGCCTTTTTGATTGCCATGATCGGCTGTTACGAAGGTTTCCAGGTCTCGGGCTCGGCCGAAAGCGTGGGCTGGCGCACGACACGATCGGTGGTCGAGGGGATCTTCCTGGTGATGGTCGTCGATGCCGTCTTTTCCATCTTCTTCGCCTACATCGGGGTCTGAAGCGATGACCGACGCCGACGCTCATGCTCATGACATCGCCATCCGAGTGCGCGGCCTGCGCACCCAGTTCGGCAGCCAGGTCATCCACGACGATCTCGATCTCGACGTGCGCCGCGGCGAGGTGCTGGGCGTGGTCGGCGGTTCGGGCACCGGCAAGTCGGTGCTGCTGCGCACCATCATCGGCCTCAACCGGCCGGCGGCGGGCGAAATCGAGGTGCTGGAGCAAAATCTGACCCGGTCCACGGCGGCCCAGCGCCGCCGCATCGAGGAACGCTGGGGCGTGCTGTTTCAGGACGGCGCGCTGTTCAGCTCGCTGACCGTCTTTCAGAACATCCTGGTGCCGCTCAAGGAACACACCGATCTGGATATGCGGCTGATGTGCGAGATCACCGACCTCAAGATCGGTCTCGTCGGCCTGCCGCCCGAGGCTGCCGACAAGTATCCCTCCGAGCTTTCCGGCGGCATGCGCAAGCGGGCCGGGCTGGCCCGGGCGCTGGCGCTCGATCCCGCCATCGTCTTTCTCGACGAGCCCACGGCCGGCCTCGACCCCATCGGCGCCGCCGCCTTCGACGAGCTGATTGCCCGGCTGCGGGCGGCGCTGGGGCTGACCGTTTTCATGGTCACCCACGACCTCGATTCACTGCACGCCATCTGCGACCGCATTGCCGTGCTGGCCGAGAAGCGTGTTATGGTTTGCGGGCCCATGTCGGAAATGCTGGTCAACGACCATCCCTGGATCCACGAATATTTCCACGGCCCTCGGGCCCGGGCCGCACAGGGCGGAAACTAGGCTGAGGGGGAGGCATGGAAACCCGCGCCAACCATATGCTGATCGGGGCCTTCGTGCTGCTCGTCGTGGCCGGCATCTTCGGTTTCGTGATCTGGCTGGCCAAGATCGAGATCGATCGCGAATTCTCCTACTACCACATCTATTTCGAGGGCTCGGTGTCGGGCCTGAACAAGGCCGGCGAGGTGCGCTACAAGGGCATCCCGGTGGGCAGCGTCAAGGAGATCGTCATCGATCCCCAGAACCCCAACCGGGTACGGGTGCGCATCGAGGTGGCGGCCAACACGCCGGTCAGGGAGGATTCGGAAGCCACGCTGGAGCTTCAGGGCATCACCGGCGTTTCCTACGTGCAGCTCTCGGGCGGCGATCCCAAGAGCCCCAAACTGAAGCGCAAAAAGGGTGAGGCCCTGCCCATCATCGCCTCGCGGCCGTCGCAGTTCGAGGAGTTGTTCGCCGGCGCGCCCGAACTCATCAACCGCGTCATCCTGCTGGTCGGCGAGGCCACCAAGATCTTCAGCCCGGAGAACCGCGTGGCCGTCGGCGACATCCTGGAGAACCTGCAGATCCTCAGCGCCTCCTTCGCCGACCGCTCGGCCAAGATCGAGAGCATTATCGACGACGTCGAAAGAACCAGCCTCGAGGTGCGCCAGGCGGCGGCCCGGGCCAACAGCGTGCTCGAGGGTCTGACCGAGCAGATCGACATCCTGGTCGAGGGCGCCGACACCACCATGGCGGTGGCGCGGGGCACCATGTCCGGTGTCGACCAGGTGTTGGACCAGGATATCAAGCTGTTCCTGGCCGATGCCCGGGCCACGGCGCATTCCTTCGCGCAGGTCGGCACTGAGCTTGATTCGCTGTTGCAGGACAACAGCGAGACCATCACCGGCTTCATGGGCGAGGGCCTATACGAATTCACCCGCATGATCACCGAGATGCGCCTGATGGTGACGAACTTCTCGCGGCTCACATCGCGCATCGAAAGCGACCCGGCGCAATTCCTGTTCGGCGATTCGCAGCATGGCTACAAGGCCAAATAGGAGGCACAGGCGCGATGACAGGCAGAACATCGATCACGGGCCTCATGGCGGTGCTGCTGCTGAGTGCCCTGGCCGGCTGCACCGGCCTGGTGCCGGGCAGCGGGCCACCGGCCGATTACTACATGCTCTCGCCCAAGAGCACCTTCAGCGACAAGATCCCCGTGATCAACTGGCAATTGGTGGTCGAGGAGCCGCAGGCCTCGGGCGTGCTGGCCACCCAGCGCATCGCGCTGACGCGCCAGGACATGCGCATCCAATACTACGCCGGCGCGCGCTGGACCGAAGCGGCGCCGCGCATGGTCCAGACACTGCTGGTCGAATCCTTCGAAAACACCAACAAGATCGTCGCCGTCGGCCGCCAGGCCGTGACTCTCAGGTCCGACTTCAACCTGAAAAGCGAGCTGCGCGAGTTCCAGGCCGAACTGGGCGGCGCCAAGCCCAAGGTGCGGGTCAGGATCAACTCCAAGGTCATCAAGATGCCCAAGCGCAAAATCATTGCGTCGCGCACCTTCGAGAGGCTGATCGAAGCCGAGGACGCCAGCATGGATGCCGTGGTCAGGGCTTTCGACAAGGCGCTCGGCAAGGTGCTCAAGCGGATCGTCGAGTGGACCCTGATGACGGCCAAATAAGGCCGGGATCCGGGGGCGCGCTCTACGACCGCATCGGCGTCGGCTACGACGGCACGCGCCGGGCCGATCCGGGTTTGGCAGGCGAGTTGCACGATCATCTTGGGCCGGCCCCCGGCGCCGTCCTCGACCTCGCCTGCGGCACCGGCAACTACACCTCCGCCCTGGCCGCCCGGGGCCGCCGCATGATCGGCCTCGACCGCTCGCCGCAAATGCTGGCGCAGGCCCGGCTCAAGGGGGCCGAGCCCCGGGTGCTGGCCGACGCCGCCCGGCTGCCCTTTGCCGAGGCCGCTTTCAGCGGCGCCATCTGCGTTCACGCCGTGCACCACTTCGCCGATCTGAGGGCGGCCCTGGCCGAGGTCGGCCGGGTGCTGGCCCCCGCCGCCCGGCTGGTGATCTTCACCGGCTTTCCCGAACAGGTGCGCAGTTATTGGCTGAACGCCTATTTCCCCGTCGCCCTCGAACGTGCCGCCCTGCTGGTGCCGTTAGAGACCGAGATCGCCCAGGCCCTGGCGGCGGCCGGATTCGGGCCGCCCAGGGTGCTGCCCTGGCAGGTCAAGCCCGATCTCGTCGATCTCTTCATGTATGCCGGCAAGCACCGGCCCGAGCTCTATTTCGACACCGCCGTGCGCCGTGGCATCTCGACCTTCGCCAATCTGGCCGACGCGGCCGAGGTCGAAGACGGCCTGGCGCGATTGCGCGCCGACCTCGACAACGGGCGTTTCGAGACCATCGCGGCCGGCTATGGCAGTACCGTGGGCGACTACAGTTTCATGATTGCCGGCAAGGCCTAAAGATCGAGCGTAAGCTCCGGGGTTTTGGCCCGCGAAATGCAGATGCACATCTGGCCTTCGGCCTGTTCGTCGGCGCTCAGCGTGTGGTCGCGGTGGTCGGGCTCGCCTTTCAGCACCTTGGTGGCGCAGAGGCCGCAGATGCCCATCTTGCAGTCGAAGTCGGCCTCGACCTTGGCCTCGAGCAGCACCTCGAGGATGCTCTCGCCCGCTGGCACCGTGTAGCTGATGCCGGACTTGGCCAGGGTGACTTCGATGGCTACATCTTCGGGCTTGGATTGGCCGGCCTTGAAGAGCTCGTAATGGACTGCGGCCTCGGGCCAGCCCCATTCGTGGGCCTTCTCGCGTACCGCCCCGATCAGGCCGGCGGGGCCGCAGACGTAAAGCTGGCAGCCCTCGGGACGCTTTTCCAGCAGGCCTTCGAGATCGATGCCCTGGGCCGGGTCGCCGCCGTCGAAGGCAAGGTGCGCGCGAGCTCCGAGCAGCGCCTCGATGTCGGCGCGAAAGGCCATGTCGGCCGGCGAGCGGGTGACGTAGTGGAGCTCGAATTCTCGCTCCTGCAGCGCCAATACGCGGGCCATGCTGAGGATCGGCGTGATGCCGATGCCGCCGGCGATAAGCAAGCTGGGCCCGCCGCTTTCGCTCAGCGGAAAATGGTTCTTGGGCTCCGAGACCGCGAGCTCATCGCCCTCGCGGATGCCCTCGTGCATGAAGGCCGAGCCGCCGGTGCTGTTCGCATCCCTCAGGATACCCAGCCGATAACGCCCCGCCTCGGCCGGCGAATTGACCAGCGAATAGGAGCGTTTGTCACGGCTGCCGTCGGGCAGGGTGACGGCTACGTCGACGTGGGCCCCGGCCGTGAACGGGGGCAGCGTTGCGCCGTCCGCCGCCACCAGGTCGAAAACCTTGATGGCCGGGGTCGCCTCGACGATCTTCTCGACCTTCAATGTTAGATCGTTCACGGGTTTCTCTCCGCCGCGACCGTCTTGGCGGTCAGTTCAGCTTGACGTATTCGAAATCGATCGGCTGGCGGTTTATACCGCGAGCCGGTGGCGCAATCCAGTTGGCCATGCGGCCGCGCTCGACCACCGGGGCCATGAGCGAGGCGACGTAGGCCCGGTCGGCGGCGCTGGGCAGCCACTGGTCGCGCCCGGCCTGCCATTCGGCGGCCGGAAGGATGGCGCCCTGGGGTGTCACATGGAGGGCTTCGAAGCTGCCGATGCGGCGGTGAAAGGCGCGGTGGGGGAGGCGCAATTCGAAATCGATGCCATGATCGGCGATGGTCTTGTTCCAGCGCTCGAGGCCGCGCTGGCAGTCCTCGGCGTAGTTGTCGCGGAGCCGCTCGTTGACGGCGTTGAGGGCGGGGTGCTCGACGCTGCGAAAGCCGCTGCCGTCGGCTTCCAGCACCGGGTATTGGGCCTGGCGCAACACGTGGTCGTCATCGAGCTTGGCCTCGCCGAAGCGGCCCTTGAGGCCGCCGGAGAAGTAATTGGCGGCGTTGGTGGAAACTTCCGAGCCGAAGAGATCGAGCGAGACCGAAAAGTGAAAATTGATGTAACGCTGGATGAGATCGAGCGAGATGCCGCCCTGCGGCCTGAGATCGGCCGTGTCGTGCTCTTGCATCATTTCGCAGGCCCGCTGCACCACGCGGCCGACGCCGGATTCGCCGACGAACATGTGGCGCGCTTCTTCCGTCAGCATGAAGCGGCATGAGCGCGACAGCGGATCGAAGCCCGATTCGGCCAACGAGGCGAGCTGGTACTTGCCGTCGCGGTCGGTGAAATAGGTGAACATATAGAACGCCAGCCAGTCCGGCGTCGGCTCGTTGAAGGCACCAAGGATTCGCGGCTTGTCGGCATCGCCCGAACGGCGTTCCAGCAAGGCCTCGGCTTCTTCGCGGCCGTCGCGGCCGAAGTGCGCGTCCAGCAGGTAAACCATGGCCCACAGGTGGCGGCCTTCCTCGACGTTGACCTGGAAGAGGTTGCGCATGTCGTAAAGCGAGGGACAGCTTTGGCTGAGCAGGCGCTGCTGCTCGACCGAGGCCGGTTCGGTGTCGCCCTGGGTGACGATGATGCGCCGGAGCGTGCTGCGATATTCGCCGGGCACTTCCTGCCAGGCCGGCTCGCCCTTGTGCTGGCCGAAGTTGACCTGGCGGCCTTCTTCGGGCTCGGCCAGGAAGATGCCCCAGCGATAATCGGGCATCTTGACGTAGTCGAAGTGCGCCCAGCCCTTGGCGTCGACGGCCACCGCGGTGCGTAAGTATACCTCGCTGGCCTGGTAGCCCTCGGGGCCCATCTCGGCCCACCAGTCTCGAAACTTGGGTTGCCAGGCTTCGAGGGCACGCAGCAGGCGCCGGTTGTCGGCCAGCGAGACGTTGTTGGGAATTTGTTGGTTGTAGTCGATGGCCATGGTTCAGATCCTTCCCTTGTCGAATTTGGCGCGATCGCCGCTGCCGTAGCGTTGCAGGGCACCCTCGGCACCCACCGCGTTGGGGCGCTGGAAGATCCAGTTCTGCCAGGCCGTGAGGCGGGCGAATATCTTGGTTTCCATGGTTTCCGGACCGCCAAAGCGCAGATTGGCTTCCAGGCCCACCAGGGCGTCGGGCGAGAAGCTGGAGCGTTCCTCCAAGGCCAGGCGAACCTCGTCTTCCCAGTCGATGTCGTCGGGGATGAAAGTGACGAGCCCGAGCTGGTCGGCCTCCTCGGCCTCCAGGTCGCGGCCGATGGCGCTCCGTAGCGTCTCGAGGTGCTGCGGATCATCGAGGAAACGCGCCTCCAGGCGGCTCAAGCCGTGTCCCATGGGGTAGCTTTCGAAGTTGAGCTCGGTCAGCCCGAGCGCCGCCGGCGGCCGGTTGTCGCCCTCCACCCGGCCTTCCAGCATGTAACTGCGGTCGGCCGCCAGGACGAGTTCCAGGAGTGTGCCGACGAAGCAGCTGCCGGGCTCGATCAGCGCGATCAGCGAGCGCGAGCTGAGATCGAGGCGTTTCAATGTGCGTTTGAGGTAAAGCGTCACCTCGCGCACGAACCAGTTGTCGGCCTGGGCCGCCAGGGCGGTGTCGGCCGCCGCCACGAGTTCAGCCTGGCCTTCCGTGCGCAGCACCCAGGTGCCGATCTCGGGCTCGTTGAAGCGCAGGTGCAGCATGGCATCGTCGAGTTCGCGGGCCAGCGCCAGCGGCCAGAAACCGGCGCCCTGGGCGAGCATGGCGGCGGCCTCGGTGGGTGACGCCTGTTCGGGCCCACGGACCACGATGGTGGCCATGCCGGCGGCCCGGTCGATGGCCACGGCAACGGTCGAATATTCCAAACGGTCGCCGTCGATACGCCGCTCCAGCGGCTTCAGCTCAACCCCGGCGGCCTCGGCCGGGCGGTCGCTGCGGGCCGCAAGTTCGGCTCCCAGTTCCGCCACCCGTGCGGCCATCCGCGAGGTCGGCACGACCTCGTCGACCAGCCGCCAGTCGACGGCACGGGCGCCCTTCAGACCCTCCTCGACGGTGCAGAAGAAATCCGCCCGGTCGCGCCGCACCCGGCGCTTGTCGACCAGCCGGGTCAGGCCGCCGGTGCCCGGCAGCACCGCCAGCAGAGGCACTTCCGGTAGCGCCACGTTGGTATTGCCGTCGTCGGCCATGATGATGTAGTCGGTGGCCAAGGCGAGCTCGTAGCCGCCGCCGGCACAAGGGCCGTTGATGGCGGTAAGGTATGTCTGGCCCGAATTTTCCGTAGCGTCCTCGATACTCAGCCGGGTCTCGTTGGTGAACTTGCAGAAGTTGACCTTATGGCCGTGGCTCGAGCTCGCCAGCATGCGGATGTTGGCACCGGCCGAAAACACCCGCTCCTTGCCCGAGGTGATGACCACGGCGCCCACTTCGGGGTGCTCGAAGCGCAGGCGCTGAACGGCGTCGTAGAGCTCGATGTCGACGCCCAAGTCGTAGGAATTGAGTTTTAGCTCATAGCCCGGCGCCAGGCCGCCCGCTTCGTCCACGTCCCAGGCCAGGGTGGCGACGGGGCCTTCGACGCTAAGCCGCCAGTGGCGGTAGCGGCTGGGCTCGGTGCGGAAGTCGATCATGGCGGGCCTCGACGGGTATTAGATTAATAACGATTCGCAAAAGGTATTATAATGCATATTTCAGCCGGTGCAAGCACTATTTTGCGTTTCAAGATTGGCCGGGTTTTGGCCCTGGAGGAAGGCGGCCGAAACCTGGTGAAGTCTTGTTCCGCAACCTTGGCGGTGCCATATTTGTGATCTAGCAACACCTTGTTCGCTAAATTTTGGGATGAAACCTGCGGTGCAGGAGATCAAGCATGCGCGTTCATGTGCTCGCCAAGTGGGATGACGAGGCTAAAGTCTGGGTGGCCACCAGCGACGACGTGCCGGGGCTGGTCACCGAAGCTGAAAGCCGGGAGGAACTGATCGAAATCCTCCGCGTGCTGGTTCCCGAGTTGTTGGAGGCAAACGATGTCTGGGAGGAGGGCGCCGTGCCGGGCGTTCCCATCGAACTGCTGGCGACCTGGCAGGAGCGTATCTCCCTCCGCTAACGCATGGCGGATTTCGCCCCCAAACTCAGGAAGATGTTGCGCGACGCCGGATGTTCTGCGGTCGGCAGGGGGCGCGGCAAGGGCAGCCACGAGTTCTGGCACGAACCGAACAGCGGCAAGAGGTTCGCCGTCCCACAAAAGATCAAGTCGCGGCATACGGCCAACGAGATCCTGAGGCAGGCGGGATTGGCGAAAGCGTTTTAGGAACCAAACCTTCCTCGAGTCCCGATTTCAAACAATTTTGCGCCAAAGTCGGTCTCTCATTTCTATGATACCGCACCGACATGACCGTGCTCTGGGGTTGACTTGATGGCAGGGGATAATGGAGGTTGTGTCGTGACGGAACGTACCGGGGCGCGCTGAAATGGTGAATAGTGGGAAAGCGCCCAACGGGGACGATCAATGAACACTCCCGAGCCTTTGACGGAACAAAACGTTCTGCACAATCAGATGATCAATGCCGACGAGTCCGATCTCGCCACGTTGAGGGACATCGTTTGGAAACTGAGAAAGCTGGACCGCAAGCTCGGAAACGACTTCAGTACCCGCATGTCGCTTCAGATTGGGCTTATGGCGATTGGGGAACGCGAGGAGGCCGATTCCCTGACGGAGTCGTTGTTGGGTCTCTGTCCAAAGCAGAACCCCATCGATATTGCGATGTTTGCTGGATCCCTCGCGGGTTTGCTCCGCCTAGACGAAGCACACTTGGTCATTAGACGGCTTTTCGAGTCGTCCGGACGTCGTGTCATGCCCTATTTGATCGGTGCCGCCACCCACTGCGCCGCCCTTGAGGGAGACGCTGATTGGATGGCCGAACTTGCAGAAATGACCTCCGACGAAAGTAATTCATCTGCCTCGGAGATCCTGGAAGTTCTGAATGTGGCTGAGCTTGTAGATCACTTCGCCCCTCACCAGAACATTGTCAACCAGATCATGCGGTCGCATCAATGTGGCTCCAAGATCGCGAGGTGTTTGCGCGAAAAGGGAGATGAGGCTCTTTCGGTAATCCGATATGTACCGAGTTCTCGGGCGAAGCGAACAGAACTTCAAACCGAAATTCGGCTAGCCCTTTCCGCCTACTACAAGTCGGTGGGCCTCGACCCGAGCATATGTCTCTCACATTTCTCGACTGCGATCTTGCCTCACCCGGTAGCCATAACGGAGCAGGATGGCGTTGCGGCGTGAGAATAGGCGCCAATTTTGTCGCCATCGCGCGGCGCCTCATGAGGGACGCGCACACGGAGGCCGAGTGGCGCACTGTCATCAATCGCTGCTACTACGGTGCCTTTCGCACCATGCGCGGATACGCGAGAACTGTGGGCTTTGTTGTTGATAGAAATCGTTCCGTGCACCGGCACCTCATTCAATTTCTTCACGCGTCGGATGACGCCACTTTGAACCAGTGCGCCGACCTTCTGTTCAACCTTCGGACTCTGCGTGAGATTTCCGACTATGACGAACCGGGAGGGATCACCAAGACCGACGCGCAGGGTGCCATCGAGGATGCTGCCGACATCATCGAAGAGAAGTTGGTCGAAATCGAGGCTAAGAAGAAGATCAGGTAACCCCTGTTTGGGATCGCAGGCACCGTGAGGGCGATCCGATTCTTCTTTCGAGTTCAGCCAATTGTGACTTGGCAGCGGCGGCATATGACGGCAGCATGCCGCCGTCATGAAATCGTGGTTATTTTTTCTTCTGGCGGCCTCGCTGCTGTCGCCCGGCTTGGCCCGGGCGGAAACCGTCACCGACTGCGACCGGTGGGCCGCCGCCCCTGGCGATCCCGATCGGCTGGCGCCGGGCGTGGCGGCGGCTGAGCTCGACTTCGGTGCCGCCGTCGCGGCTTGCCGCCAGGCCCTGGCCGGTGCTCCCGGCAATGCTCGCTTGGATTATCAGTTGGGCCGGTTGCTGGCTGCTGCCCGTGATCCGGCCGGTCTTGGGCACCTCGAACAGGCGGCAGCCAAGGACTACCGCGCGGCCCAGCATCTTTTGGGCTTGATTCTCGGCTCGGACTATCTGGGTGCCGCCGATGGCAAACGCTCGCGCGCCCTGATCGGCCAGGCGGCGGCGGCCGGGCACACTGCTTCCCAGGTTCATTTTGGGCGGCTTTATTTGGAAGGCAGCGGGGTGAAACGCGATCTTGCCACGGCGCTACGCTGGTACCGGGCGGCGGCCGACCAAGGCAGTCCGGAAGCCGCCCTGGCCCTGGCCGAGGCCCACCTGGCCGGCGAGGGCGTGGCCAAGGATGCGGCCCGGGCTTTCGCCTACCTGGCGCTGCCGCTGGCGGCCGGCGACAACCGTGCCCGCACCCTGGCGGCCAGTCTTTATGTCTTGGGCGAGGGCGTTGCCGCCGATCCCGCCAAGGGCCGCGAGCTGCTCGAGGCGGCGGCCGGCGAGGGCCATCTGGGGGCCGCCCTCAACCTCGGTATCTACCATCAGTCGGGCGTCTTCTCGGGCAATCAGGGCAAGCCCACGGAAGCGGACCGCGAGGCGGCGCGGGACTGGCTCTGCCGGGCCGGCCTCCAGGGCCGCCGGGCGCGGCGCGAGTACATCGGCGGCGGTTGTCCCTAGGGCACCCAGTGAACGCCATGCTGAATACCACCCGCCTTGCCTTGTTTTTCGTTGCCGCCCTGTTGCTGGCCGGCGGCGAATCCCGTGCCGGGCCGGCGCAGGGGTGCCTGGGCGCCGATTCCCAGGCCGCGCCGCCGGCCGCTCTCGATGCCGCCTCGCGGGCTTTCGGGCGGCTGCACTACAGGGCCCTGGCGGTGGCTTGCGCCGAGGCCCTGGCGGCCAAGTCTGACGATCGGGATCTCCGCTTCCGGCGTGGTCGGGCGCTGCTGCTGGCCGGTCGGCCGCAGGGGCTGGCCGACCTCGAGGTGGCGGCCCGGGCGGATTACTTGCCGGCGCTGCGCCTGCTGGGGGTGGCGCACCGTTCGGGGCTGGCGCCGGTGGATTGGGGCCGGACCCGGCAGTGGCTGAGCCAAGCCGCGGCGCTGGGCGACGCGATTTCGCAGTTTGGCCTGGCTGAGCTTTTGGCGGCCGGCGAGGGCGGCGCCGCCGATCCCGGGGCGGCGCTCGCGTGGGTGCAAAAGGCGGCCGCCCAGGGGCATCCCCCGGCGCTCCTCGAGCTCAGCCTCAGGCACCAGCGCGGCCACGGCGTGGCGGCTGACGCCGAGCTTGCCTTCGAGCTGCTCAAACAGGCCCTGGCAGCCGAGCTGCCCCGGGCCATCCAGGCCCTGGCGCTGATCTACCTGCGGCCGGGCGGGGATGCCGCCCGGCGGGCCGAGGGGCTGGCGCTGCTCGAAAGCCTGGCGGCCGAGGGCAATGCCACCGCCAGCATCACCCTGGCCCGGCTTTATTTGAAGGGCGGCGGCGTCAAGCGCGACGCCGCCAAGGGGCTGGCGCTGCTCGAGCCGCTGGCCCGGGCCGGCGACCTCAAGGCTCGCCTCGAACTCGGCCACCTTTTCTTCGAGGGCTACTACGTGCACCGCGACACCGCCCGCGGCAGCCACTGGTACTGCCTGGCCGGCGGCCCCGGCGCCCGTCACTTCGACGCCTACCACCGCGGGGAGACGTTGGACTGCAAGTAAAGGCAGCTACCAGAGCCGCGAGACGCCGTAGCGGTCCAGCTTGGCGTTCTTGCTGACCAGGCGGCAGTCCTCCATACGCGCTTGAACCGCCAGCACGCGGTCGAAGGGATCGCGGTGCTTTTTGTCGAACGGCAGGTCGGCGTATGCCGCACAATGCCCGGGTGTGATGTCGAGGAAGCTGAAGTTCGATCCGTTCATTCCCTCGATCAATGGGGCAGGCAGGACGAGCTTTCCCGATCCCTGCTTGATGGCGATCTCCCAGGCGCTTGCGACGCTCACCCAGATATTGTTGGCGCTCTCCGCCATGGCCTCGTTGGCTGCTGTCGATAGCCGGGCGGGATCAAACAGCGCCCACAGCGCGGCATGCGTGTCGAGCAGCAGGCGCATCACTTAATCAAGTCGCCGAAGATCTCCTCCGGCGGTATTTTCTCGTCCCACCCAGGGGGTTGTTCGGAGAGATGCGCCGCCCAGATCCCCAACCGGCGAGGTGGTTTCTCCTCCACCGGCACCAGGCGAACCGCCGGTTTGCCGTTGCGCGCGACGATTACCTCCTCGCCGGCTTCGGCGGCCCGGACCAGCTCCGAGAGGCAGGACTTGGCTTTGTGCATATTTACGGTACGCATCCGACGGCTCCGGGTTTGATAACCAGTTGGTCTTAGCTTAGCTAACATTAGCTAAGCTAAGGTTCGAAACAGATGCAAGTCAGGTCCGGCCTGATGCCGCCCCCTATCCCGCCTCGCCGTCGGCCTCCTGGTATTCTGCCCTGAGAACGTTCTTCTGGATCTTGCCCACCGCCGTCTTGGGCAACTCGTCGACGAAGCGGATCAGGCGCGGCCGCTTGAAGTTGGCCAGGTGCTGGGCGCAAAAATCGATTAGTTCCTGCTCGGGCAACCGGGCGCCCTCCTTCAGTTGTACGTGTGCCGCCGCCACTTCGCCCCAGCGCCGGTCGGGAATGCCGAAGACGGCGCACTCGACCACCTCGGGGTGCTGGTAGAGGATGTTCTCGATCTCCTTGGGGTGGATGTTCTCGCCGCCCGAGATGAACATGTCCGAGCGCCGGTCCATCAGCGTAACGAAGCCGTCCTCGTCGACCGTCGCCAGATCGCCGGTCCAGCCCCAGTCGTCACCCCGGCGAAAGTATTCGGCGGTGCGTTCGGGGTCTTTGTAGTACTCCGTCATCATGTGGTCGCCGCGGCTGACGATCTCGCCCACCTCGCCGGGCGCGATGGGCCGGCCTTCTGGGTCGACCACGGCCACCTCCATGGTGCTCGGCGGGCGCCCGATGGAGCCCAGCTTTTCGGGCAGGTATTCCGGCGGCATCATGGTCAGCGGGCAGCCCTCGGTCTGGCCGTAATTGGCGGTGATGGCGAGCTGGGGAAAGCGCTGGCGCAGTTCCTCGAGCAAGGCCAGCGGCATCGGCGAGCCGCCGTAGCCGATTTTGCCGAGGCGGCCGAAGAGCTCGGCATCGAAGGCGGGATCGTCGAGCAGCATGGTCAGCATGGTGGGCACGAAGAAGGTGGCGATCACGTGGTGGCGCCTGATGATGTCCTGGAAGGCCTCGGTGCTCCACTGCGGCAGCAGCACCGCCGTGGCCCCGGCCAGTACCGTACCGTGGTACCAGACCGCCAACGCGGCGGCGTGGAACATGGGCGTGATGACGGCGTTGACGTCGTGCTCGCTGATGCGGTGGTCGAGCACCGTGGCCAGCCCGGCGTGCCAGCGGCAGCGGTGGTGCGAAACGGCGCCCTTGGGGAAACCGGTGGTGCCGCCGGTGAAACAGATGGCCGAGGGGTCGGTGGAACGGAGCGCGATGCCGGGATGATCGCTCGAGGCCGGGGCCAGGAAATCGGCAAAGCGCGTGGCGCCCGCCAGGGCTTCTTGCGGCCCCGAGCCCTCGGCGTCGTCGGCCCCGAAGTCGTCCTCGCCGTTGATCAGCACAACGTGTTCCAGACCGCCGATCTTCTCCAGTGCCTGGGCCGCCACAGGGGCGAAGGGCCGCTCGACGAGCAAAACCTCGACGTCCATCTTGTCGAGCACGTAGGCCAGCTCGTCGGCCGTGTAGCGGAACGAGGCATGGGCCAGCACCAGGTTGGTGCGGGCGGCGCCGAAGTGGATGATGGGGTAGGCGGCGACGTTGCGCGCCATCAGGCAGAGCTTGGCCTGGGGTCCGAGTCCCAGTGCCATGAGGGCGTTGGCGCAGCGGTTGGCCTGGGCGTCGAGGGTGGCGTAGTCAAGTTCGATGCCGCCCGAGATCAGGGCCGGCTTCTGCGGAAAGCGGTTGGCGTTAAGGCGCAGCATTTCGCCGATCAGCATCTCGGTACGTTCCCCGGTACGACTGTTTCTCCCCCCGTGGTTCTGATGTTTGGAGGTTTTTGGCGCTCTGTTCAAGAGCTTTCGGGCCTTGACTCGGGGTCGGAGAGGGATTAGAACAAAATAAGAACATTTAACAACAAGAAAACCAGACCAGGTTATGGGAGGAGAGCAGTGCCCCATCCCGGCAAGGCCGCCGTGCTCGCCGATCTGCGCCGCCGCATCGCCGGCCCCGCCACCAATTCCGCCCCCGGCAGTGCCGGCGGGGTCACAACAGGGTTGCCGGGGGCGGAAATGGTGGCGGGGGGCTGTTTGCACGAGGTGGTGGCGGGGCCGGCCGGTGCTGGCGCGGCCCTGGCTTTCGCCAGCCTGCTGCTGGCCCGCCTGGCCGCTCCGGAGGGGCAGGCGGCGCCCGTGCTGTGGTGCCAACGCCTTGACGACGTCCATGAGCGGGGGGCGCTTTATGGTCCCGGGCTGGCCGCCTTCGGCCTCGATCCGGGGCAATTGATCGTGGCCCGCGGGCGCCGCGATGCCGAGGTCCTGTGGGCCATGGAGGAGGGCTTGCGCGTGCCCGCCCTGGCGGCCGTGCTGGGCGAGGTCGAGGCCCTTGATTTTACTTCCAGCCGGCGCCTGCAACTGGCCGCCGGAGCCAGTGGCGTCACCGCCCTGGTGCTGCGCCAGGACGGCGAGCTGGGGTCCACGGCGGCGGCCACGCGCTGGCGGCTGGCGCCGCTGGCCGGGGCTGCGCTGAAGAATTCAATCGGGGACGAGGTTTCGCGGCGCTCGCGCTGGCATCTCGAACTTTTGCGCTGCCGGGGCGGAGCGCCGGCGGACTGGCAGGTGGAGTGGCACGATGAAACGGGTGATCTCGCTGTGGCTGCCGAGCTTCAGCAGCGACCGGATCGAGCGCCGGAGGAGGCGCTCGTCAACAATCGAGCGCCGGAGGAGGCGCTCGCCAACGAACAAGCGCCAGCGCCGGCCCTCGCCGTCGCCAGCTGAATCCGCTGCGGCGGCGTTGGCTGTCGTAGTCGAGGATCATGGCGCCTTGCGGCTGGCGGCGGTCAATGCCGCGGCCCGGGCCGGCGGCGTCGGGCCTGGCCTGACGCTGGCCGATGCCCGGGCGCTGGTGCCCGGCCTCGAGGTGCTGGCGGCCGAGCCGGCGGCCGAGGCGGCGGAACTGGCTGCCCTGGCCGACTGGTGCGGCCGCTATTCGCCCTGGGCGGCGGTCGATGCGGCGGTCCAGCCCAGCGGCGCCGGGCTCTGGCTCGACATCAGCGGCTGCGCCCACCTGTTCGGCGGCGAGGCGGCGCTGCTCGACGATCTCGGCGCGCGCATCCGGGGCCTGGGTTTTGCCGCCCGGGCGGCGCTGGCCGACACGCCGGGCGCGGCCTGGGCGGTGGCCCGCTTCGGCACCGCGGAAAGCGGGCCGCTGGTACCGCCGGGCCGCACCCGCCAGGTCCTGGCCGGCCTGCCGCTGAGCGGCCTCAGGCTGGCGCCCGAGGTGGCCGAGGCGCTCTACCGGCTTGGCTTGCGGCGTATCGGCGATCTCTACGGCCTGCCCCGGGGGCCGCTGGCGGCGCGTTTCGGCGAGAGCCTGGTGGGGCGCCTCGACCGGGCCCTGGGCCAGGCCGCCGAGCCCATCTCGCCGCGCTTGCCGGTGGCGCCGCTGCGCGAGCGCCTGGCTTTTGCCGAGCCCATCGGCCGGGCCGAGGATATCGCCGCCGGCCTGGGACTTTTGTTGCAGCCGCTGATGCGGCGCCTGGAGCGCCAGCAACTCGGCGCCCGGCGGCTCGAGCTCAACCTCTTTCACGTCGACGGCAAGCTCAGCCGGGCGGCCGTTGGCAGCAGCCGGCCAAGCCGCGATGGCGCCCACTTCGAGCATCTCTTCGACGAACGCCTGGAGGGCCTGGAAGCCGGCTTCGGCATCGACGTCATGATCCTGGCGGCGGCCGCCACGCAGCCCCTGGCACCGGCCCAGCTCGGCCTGGAACGGGGGACGGCCGGGCGAACCGGCCGCGATCAAGACGAAACGGCGGCTGAGCTCGGCCCCCTGGTCGATCGCCTGGGCAACCGCCTGGGCCGCCGCCGCGTGATCCGCCTGGCGCCCTGCCAGAGCCATCTGCCGGAGCGCGCCTGGGCGGCCCGGCCGGCTCTCGCGCCGGCCAGCGCCGAGGAGGACGAAGCCCGCAGCCAGGGCCGGGCTCGACCGCTGCCGCCCCGGCCGTTGCGCCTCTTCCCCCGGCCCCAGGCCATCAGCGCCACGGCCATGGTGCCGGACGGGCCGCCGGTGCAGTTCCGCTGGCGCCGCCAAGTGCACCGCGTCTTGCGTGCCGAGGGCCCCGAACGCATCGCCCCGGAATGGTGGCACGAGCAGGCAGTGATCGAAAACGCCGTGCTGGAGACCCCTTGGGACCGGGCAACGCGCGACTACTTCCGCGTCGAGGACAGCCAGGGCGGCCGTTTCTGGCTCTACCGCGAGGGCCTCTACGGCCCCCAGCCCGACGGCCCGGGCTGGCAGCCGCCGCGCTGGTATCTGCACGGCGTGTTCGGGTAAGCCAGGGACCGGCAAAGGAGGCAGGCATGGCAAAATTGACGATCACAGGCCTGGATGAGGCCGTCATCGAGGTCCTGCGAGAACGGGCAAAGGCCCACGGTCATTCGTTGCAGGACGAAGTCCGGCAGATTCTGGCCCAGGCAGTGGGGCCGCCGCGCGCCGACAACCCGCGCGCCGTGGCCGACCGCATCGCCGCCATGACCCCCGACGTGCCCCAGACCGACAGCGCCGAGCTTTTGCGCCAGGACCGCGAACGATGAGCGGTACTACCGCATTCGAGGTTCCCGGCAACGTCCCTTTTCCGGGCGGGCTAAACCAAGTCGTCGAGATCCACCTCGAGCGCTGCTGCCAGGCGGTGCAACAGCTTGAGCGAGCCCTGGCGCCGGCCGGTCTCGATCTGCGAGAGATAGGCCGGCGTGGTGGCGATCTCCGCCGCCAGTTTCCGTTGCGTCAAACCGCGGTATTCGCGAAAGACCTTGATCGGGTTGGCGCCGTCGATCAGGCGATCGACGATGGCCAGCGGCAGGCTTTCTTCGGCGCGCTCCTTGGCGGCGTCGTATGCGGCGGTGTCTTCGGCCTCTTCGGTATCTTCGTTAATGCCGTGCACCAAGGAATTACGCATGGTTTGCCAAGAGGCGATTTCTTTTTGCAGCTTATCGGCAGATACAGTTTCAAAAAGTTTCTTCCAGTACGCGGCCATAGGTATGGACGCATGAGGGGAGTCGGAGCGCTTTCGGCCTTCCTCCGCCGCCCCCTTTCGCGCGTACTCCAGCAACGCTGCAAAAGCCTCAACCGGCAAAACTGCAAAGGCCGCTTTGCCGTCGCGCCCGGCGATCAACTGTATCGGGATCTCAGTGTCAGTCCGATCCTTGCTGCTGGGCTTCACCATGTTTCGTCCTCATCTTCTCTTGCGCGGTTTGTAGACGTCGCCGCGCGGCTCGATCGCCAGGACGTCCAATATGCCGTCGTCGATCTCGAAAATCACCCGCCAGCCACCGATGCGGAGCCGCTGGCCCGGCCGGTTCGTCAGGGGCCTTACGTCGAGACCGTGGCCGGCAGGATCGGCGGCGATGGCAACGATGGCCTGGCGGATTTGCCCGGCCGCTTTCGGCTGCATACGACGCAAAACCCGGGCAGGGGTCCGTTTGAGCGTTACCTCCAGCACGACAAAAATATAGCTATTCGCTGTAGTAATGTCAAATCAATGAAGCAATTAGCTATACTTAAAATGCTGGAATCAACCCCATGACCGGCTACGCCGAACTTCAAGTGACCAGCAATTTCTCCTTCCTCTGCGGCGCCTCGCACCCGGAGGAACTGGTGGCCGAGGCGGCGGCCTTGGGGCATGAGGCGGTGGCTATTACCGACCGCAACACCTTCGCCGGTGTGGTGCGGGCCCACGTGGCGGCGCGCGATGCCGGGATTCGGTTGCTGGTCGGCGTGCGCCTGGATTTGCACGACGCTCCCAGCCTGCTCGCCTTTCCCCGCGACCGGGAGGCTTATGGCCGGCTCTCGCGGCTCTTGACACTGGGCAAGCGGCGCGCCCCCAAGGGCGAATGCGAGATCGGCCTGGAAGACCTGCTGGGCGAGGTCAACGGGGCTGCGGCCGGGCAGATCCTGATCGTCCTGCCACCGCCCCAGCTCGACCCTGGCGCCGAATTCACTCAGAGCCTGCGCGACCTCGAGCGCCGGGCCGCCGGATCGGTCTACTTGGCGGCGCATTATCTCTACCGCGGTGACGACCGCCGCCGGCTCAGGCGCCTGGCCGGCCTGGCCGCCATGTGCGCGACGCCACTGGTGGCGACCAACGACGTGCTGGCCCACGCCGCCTGGCGCCGGCCATTACAAGATGTGCTGACCTGTATCCGCGAGCACTGCACCATCGACGAGGCGGGCTGGCGCTTGCAGGCCAACGCCGAGCGCCACCTCAAGCCGGCGGCCGAGATGGCGCGGCTCTTTGCCGACTACCCCGAGGCCCTGGAACGGGGCCGCGAGATCGCCGCCCAGGCCGCCTTCAGCCTCGAGGAATTGCGCTACGACTACCCCGACGAAGTGGTGCCCGGTGGGCGCACGCCACAGGCCGAGCTCGAACGCCTGAGCTGGCAGGGCGCCGCCGGGCGCTACCCCAATGGCCTCCCCGAACGCGTGCGCGGGCTGGTGGCGCGCGAGCTCGAATTGATCGCCGAGCTCGGCTACGCGCCCTACTTTCTTACCGTCCACGACATCGTCCGCTTCGCGCGGGCGCGCGGCATCCTCTGCCAGGGCCGCGGCTCGGCCGCCAATTCGGCGGTCTGCTATTGCCTCGGCATCACCGCCGTCGATCCCGACCGCATCGATTTGTTGTTCGAGCGCTTCGTCTCGGCCGAGCGCAACGAGCCGCCCGACATCGACGTCGACTTCGAGCACGAGCGCCGCGAGGAGGTGATCCAGTACATTTACGAGAAATACGGCCGTGACCGCGCCGGCCTGACGGCCACCGTCATCAGCTACCGCACGTGCAGCGCGGTGCGCGAGGTCTGTAAGGCGCTGGGCCTGTCGCAGGATGTGGCCGGGGCGCTGGTCGGTACCGTCTGGGGTGGCGGCCGCAGCCGCGAGCGGCTGGCCGAGGAGCGGGTGCGCCAGGCCGGCCTCGATCCCGCCGACCGGCGGCTGGCCATGGCGCTGGAGCTGGCCCACGAGCTCAGGCGCTTTCCCCGGCATCTCTCGCAGCACGTCGGCGGCTTCGTCATCACCCGCGGGCCCTTGAGCGAGCTCTCGCCCATCGCCAACGCGGCCATGGCCGACCGCACCGTCATCGAATGGGACAAGGACGACCTCGATGCGCTGGGCATCCTCAAGATCGACGTGCTGGGCTTGGGCATGCTGAGCTGCGTGCGCAAGGGCTTCGAGCTGATTGCCCGGCATTACGGCCGCCGGCTCGACCTGGCCAGCGTGCCGGCCGAGGACAGCCGGGTCTACGACATGCTGTGTAGGGCCGATTCGGTGGGCGTCTTCCAGGTCGAAAGCCGGGCCCAGATGTCGATGCTGCCGCGCCTCAAGCCGCGCGATTTCTACGACCTGGTGATCGAGGTGGCGATCGTGCGGCCCGGTCCCATCCAGGGCGACATGGTGCATCCTTATCTGCGCCGCCGTTCGGGCGAGGAGGCGGTCGACTATCCCTCGCCCGAGCTCGAGGAGGTGCTAGGGAAGACGCTGGGCGTGCCGCTCTTCCAGGAACAGGCCATGCGCATCGCCATGGTCGGTGCCGGCTTCTCGGCCAGCGAGGCCGACGGCCTGCGGCGCGCCATGGCGACCTTCCGGCGCAGCGGCCAGATCCAGAATTTCCGCCAAAAATTCATCGACGGCATGGTCGAGCGCGGCTACCAGCAAGACTTCGCCGAACGCTGCTTCAAGCAGATCGAGGGCTTCGGCGAATACGGCTTCCCCGAATCCCACGCCGCCAGCTTCGCGCTGCTGGTCTACGTCTCGGCCTGGCTTAAGTGCCATTATCCCTCGGCCTTCGCGGCGGCGCTTCTGAACAGCCAGCCCATGGGCTTCTATGCGCCGGCCCAGATCGTCCGCGACGCCCGCGATCACGGCGTCAAGGTGCGGCCGGTGGATGTCAACCACAGCGACTGGGACTGCACCCTCGAGCGTCACGAGAGCGGCGTGGCGCTGAGGCTCGGCCTGCGCCAGATCAAGGGCTGCAAGCAGGACCACGCCGAGCAACTGGTGGCGGCGCGCGACCGCCCCTACGAGGACGTCTTTGACCTCTGGCGGCGGACGGGCCTGCCGGCGGCGGCGCTCGAGATCCTGGCCCGGGGCGATGCCTACCGCTCGCTGGGGCTCAGCCGCCGGGCCGCCTTCTGGGCCGTGCGGGGCCTGGCCGATGCGCCGCTGCCGCTGTTCGCCGCGGCCGAACGCCGCGCCGCTCAGGCACGCTTCCAGCCCGAGGCCAGCGAGGCCAACGTAAAGCTGCCCGAGGCAGCGCTGGGCGAGCAGGTGATCGACGACTATGCGGCGCTGCGCCTCAGCCTCAAGCGCCATCCCCTGGCGCTCTTGCGGCCCGGCCTCGAGGCGGCCGGCGTGCTGCCGACGGCTGACCTCGCCAACGTCGCACCCGAGAGCTGGGTCACGGTGGCCGGCCTGGTGATCTGCCGCCAGCGCCCCGGTACCGCCAGCGGCGTCGTCTTCGTCACCATTGAGGACGAGACCGGTGTCGCCAACCTGGTGGTCTGGCCCAAGGTCTTCGAGCGCTACCGCAAGGCCGTGCTGCGCTCGCGCCTGATGCAGGTACGCGGCACGGTGCAGCGCGAGGGCCTGGTCATCCACCTCATCGCCCAGCGCATCGAGGACATTTCCCAGCGCCTGGGCGAGTTGGCGGCGGGCCAGGGCGAAGGTGCGCCGGCGCCGTCCAGGGCGCAGGCCGGCGGCGGATTCAGGTCCCGCGATTTCCGCTGACCCGAAGTCGAATCGCCTGCTATAACCGCGGCACCGTCGAGCCAGCCCTGGGTGACTCAGTTGAGCAACGCCGCGCCCGAAGCAACAGATCCCGAACTCGAAGCCGCCATGGCGCGCCACCGCGCCGGCGACCTCGACGGCGCGCGCGAACTTTACCAGGGCCTGCTGGCGGCCCGGCCCGAACGCCCCGACGTGCTCAACCTGCTGGGCATGGTGGCGCGCCAGTCGGGCCAAATCGACCAGGCCGTGGAGCTCTTTCGCCGCGCCGCCCGGGCCGATCCCGCCAATCCCATCAACCAGTTCCAATTGGGCGAGGCGCTGCGCGCCAAGGGTCCCGACTCCGCTCTCGCCGCCATTGCCGCCTACCGCCGCGCCGTCACCATCGAGCCCCGCCTGGTCGACGCCCACACCAACCTGGGCCTCACCTGCCTGGCCCAGGGTTTTCTGGGCGAGGCGGTGGAATCTCTGCGCCACGCTGCGGCGCTGGAGCCCGAGGACGCCGGCAATCAGGCCAATCTGGGCATTGCGCTGCGCGAGACCTTCGAGCCCGAGGACGCGGTTGCCGCGCTGGCCCGCGCCCACCGCCTGGCGCCGGCCCACCCGGCCTACGGCGCCTACCTCAAGGCCATGCTCGAGGAAGGCGGATTCGTGACGGCACCGCCGAGCGCGCGGCGCGAGTTGGAGGCCGCTTTTGCCCGCGAGGACGTCGATCACCAGGCCCTGGCCCCGGCCGCCGCCGCGCTGCTCAAGCTCTCGCCCAGCTTCCAGGGCCTGCTGGCCCTGGCCGCCAGCGAGCACATCGAGATGCTGCCCGCCGCCGTGGCCGGCGCCAGCTTCGACGAGGAGTTCGAGAGCCCGCTGTGGGCCGGCCTCCTGCGCCACAGCCTGATCATGGATCCCGAGCTCGAGGGCCTGCACACCCGGCTGCGCCAGGTCGTCCTCGAGGAGGGCCGGTCGCAGCTCCCCAGCGAGGACTTCGTGGCCGAACGCAAGGCCCATTTCGTCTCGGCTCTGGCCATGCAGGCCCACCGCGCCGACTACCTGTGGCCGGAAAGCGGTGACGAGGGCGCCATGGCCGGCGTGGTGACCAAGGGCGTCGCCCGCCGCCTGGGCGAGTTGGGCCAGGGAGGCGTTGCCGCCATGCCCGACCCCTCGCTCTGGCACCAGCTCATCATCGCCGCCTGCTATCGGCCGCTCAGCGAGATCGAGAACGCCGACCGCCTGCTCGGCATCGACGTCGCCAGCCAGCCGCCCTACCTGCGCCGGCTGCTGGTGCAGCAGCTATTCGAGCCGGCCCGCGAGGCCACGCTGGCGGACACCATCGGCCGCGCTGGCGACGGCGAGGTCGGGGACACGGCCATGTCCGGCCCCGTACCACGCTGGGCCTCCTGCAGTCTGCCCGAGGCGGTGCCGCTGGGGCTGCGCCTGGCCGGCCGCTTTCCCGAGCGGGCGCCGCCGGAATTCGCATTCCAGCCCATGCGCGTGCTGCTGGCCGGGGCGGGCAGCGGCCAGGGCGCCATCGAGCTGGCGGCCGGCCTGCCCGAGAGCGAGGTCGTGGCGGCCGATGCGAGAATCGACAATTTGGCTTATGCGGCCCGCAAGGCGGAACGCTACGGGCTGGAAAACCTCTCCTTCGTGCAGGCTGGCGCTGCCGACCTGGCGGCGCTGGGCAAACGGTTTCATCTGATCGACAGCGGCGAGTTGCTCTTGGGCCCAGGGGCAGGCACGGATGCCGAGACTCTGGCGCTGCTGGCCGGATTGCTGGAGCCCGAGGGCGTGTTGCTGGCCGGCGTCTACAGCGGGCCGGCCCGGGCGGCCCTGGCGGCGGGCCGCGAGGCGGCCGCGAATATTGTTGCGGAGCCGCCGCTTGAGCGCTTGCGCAAGGCGCGGCACAGCCTGCTCGCCGGCGAGGCACCATCGCCGCTGGCCGCCTGGCCGGCGTTTTACGCCCAGGCCGGGGCCACGGAACTCCTGTACGGCTCGGGCGGCAGCGCGTTTGATCTGGCCCAATTGGCCGCCGCCGCGGGGGCCGCCGGCCTGCAAGCGCTGGGCCCGGACATCGACGATCCCCACCTGGCAGCCACCTACCAGGAGCGTTTCGCCGACGACGAGCGGCTCGACAATCTGGCCAACTGGGCCGCCCTGGAAGCCGAACAGCCGGAACTCTTCGGCCCCGTTCTCAGGCTGTGGTGTCAGAAACGGGAAACGCCGACCGAGTAGCCCCCGTCAGCGATTGAGTTCGCGCATGCCGCGGTCCAACCCCTCGAGGGTCAGCGGGAACATGCGCTCGGCCATCAACTGCTGGGTCATCTGTAGCGATGGCGTGTATTCCCAGTGGCGCTCGGGCACCGGGTTGAACCAGACCACGTTGGGGAAGTGGTCGAGCACGCGCTGCAGCCAGAGCTGGCCGGGTTCTTCGTTCCAGTGCTCGACGGAGCCGCCGGGGTAGACGATCTCGTAGGGGCTCATGGTGGCGTCGCCGACGAAGACGACTTTGTAGTCGGGGCCGTAGGTGTGCAGCACGTCGTAGGTCGGGAAGCGCTCGGAATGGCGGCGGAAATTGTCCTTCCAGACGCTCTCGTAGAGGAAGTTGTGGAAGTAGAAGTATTCCATGTGCTTGAACTCGGCCCGGGCGGCCGAGAAGAGCTCGGTGACGGTGCGCGTGAAGTCGTCCATCGAGCCGCCGTTGTCGAGGAACAGCAGCACTTTGATCTTGTTGTGGCGCTCGGGCACCATCTTGATGTCGAGGTAGCCGCCGTTGTTGGCCGTCGAGCGGATGGTGTCGGGCATGTCGAGCTCGAGTTCGGCGCCCTCGCGGGCGAAGCGGCGCAGGCGCCGTAGCGCAATTTTTATGTTGCGCGTGCCCAGTATTACCGAATCGTCGAGGTTGCGGTATTCGCGCTTGTCCCAGACCTTGACGGCGCGGCGGTGGCGCGAGCCGTCCTGGCCGATGCGGATGCCTTCCGGGTTGTAGCCGTAGGCACCAAATGGAGACGTGCCGGCGGTGCCGATCCACTTGCTGCCGCCCTGGTGGCGGCTTTCCTGTTCCTCGAGGCGTTTCTTGAACTCCTCCATGAGCTTTTCCCAGCCGCCCATGGCCTCGATCTCGGCCCTCTCCTCCTCGGTCATGGTGAGCTCGGCCAGCTTGCGCAGCCACTCCTCGGGGATCTCGGCGACGATGCCGTCCTCGGGCGGCTCCAGGCCCTTGAAGCAATGGCCGAAGACGACGTCGAACTTATCGAGATTGCGCTCGTCCTTGACCAGCGTCGAGCGCGAGAGGTAGTAGAAATGGTCGATGTTGTAGGCCGCGCAGCCGGCCCGCATGGCGTCCATCAGCGTCATGTATTCCTTGAAGCTGACGGGCACCTTGGCCTTGCGAAGTTCGTAGAAGAATTCCGTGAACATGGCGTGCTCCGGGCGGGCCGGCTCTCTGCTCCGCGCCTACTGGCCGCGCTTGGTCATGAAGGCCAGGCGCTCGAAAAGGTGAACGTCCTGCTCGTTCTTGAGCAAAGCACCATGCAGCGGCGGGATCAACTTTTTCATGTCGCGGGTGCGCAGCAGGTCGGGCTCGACGTCTTCCACCATCAGCAGCCTGAGCCAGTCGATGAGCTCGGACGTCGAGGGCTTTTTCTTCAGGCCCGGCACTTCGCGGATCTCGAAGAAGACATTCAGCGCCTCGGTCAGCAGATCGCGCTTGAGGTCGGGGTGGTGGACGTCGACGATCTGCTCCATGGTCTCGCGGTCGGGGAAGCGGATGTAATGGAAGAAGCAGCGCCGGAGGAAGGCGTCGGGCAGCTCCTTTTCGTTGTTCGACGTGATCATGACGATGGGCCGGTGGGCCGCCTTGATCACCTTCTTGGTCTCGTAGACGAAGAACTCCATGCGATCGAGCTCGAGCAGCAGGTCGTTGGGAAATTCGATGTCGGCCTTGTCGACCTCGTCGATCAGCAGCACCGGGCGCTGATCCGATTCGAAGGCATCCCAGAGCTTGCCGCGGACGATGTAGTTCTGGATATGGTGCACGCGCTCGTCGCCGAGCTGGGAATCCCTGAGCCTGGAGACGGCGTCGTATTCATAGAGCCCCTGCTGGGCCTTGGTGGTCGACTTGATGTGCCATTCAATCAGCGGCCGGTCCAGCGCCCTGGCCACCTCGATGGCCAACATGGTCTTGCCGGTGCCGGGCTCGCCCTTGATCAGCAGCGGCCTTTCCAGGGTGATCGAGGCATTCACGGCGACCATCAGGTCGTCGGTGGCGACATAGGTATCGGTACCTTCGAATTTCATTACTTCACACCAAAGGAGTTCTTGGGAAGGGTGTCGGGGAGTGCCCCCAGGGGGGCCAGCGGACAATAAGGTGGACCCCGACCGCGATCAAGCCTTGATGGCGGAATCAGCTCCTGCCGCCGGCCGCCATGATGGCCCGGGCCCGGACCAACAGCGGCTTGGCTTGGTCGTAGCGCTCCTGGGCCCTGAGCACCTCGGCGAGCTGGAAAAGCGCGCTGGCCAGGCGGCCGTTGGCACCGCCGTAGGCCTGCTCGATAAGCGCCAGCGCCCGCCGCAAGGGCGGCTCGGCGTGGCTCAGACGGCCGGCCGCGCGCTCGACCTGGCCCAGTCGGCCGAGCGGCTCGATCAGCGAGGGATGCTCGGCCCCCAAGGCATATTCCACCAGCGCCAGGGATTCCCTCAACTGCCTGGCGGCCGCGACATAGCGCCCGGCCCGGGCCTCGGCCTCGGCGCTACGGTCCAGGATCTCGGCCCGCAACACTGCATCGTCGCCGGCCCGCTTGAGGGCGATGCGGAAATGATCGGCGGCCTGGCGCCGCCGGCCCAGGCGCGAAAGCGCGGTGGCGATGCCGGCCAGGGCCCGGGCAGCGGCCGGGCCGGTGCTGGCTTGGTCACGCTCATAAAGCGTCAAGGCCTGGTGAAAACGTGTCTTGGCTTCTTCGTGGCGGCCGGCCTCGAGATCGATCTCGGCCAGTTTCTCCAGGGCCGCCGCCTCGGCCTGATCGAGCTTCGCAGCCTGGGCGATGGTTTGCAGGCGGTGCAACAGGAGTTCCGCCTGATCGGCCCTGCCGGCCGAGCGCTGCATATCGGCCAGGCTGTCGAGAACCGGCATCAACTCGGGACCTTTGCCATGCTTCTTTTCCAGCGCCGCCAGGGCGCGCCGGCCCAAGCCAATGCCTTCTTCGAGCCGGCCCAGGAGGCCGTAAACGGCGCTCAGGTTGAAGAGCATGTTGACGGTACTGTCGTGATCGGCGCCGAACTCGCTTTGCGCCAACTCCAGCGCCCTTTCGGCGAAGGGCGTGGCGGCGGCGATGCGGTGGGCGGCGAAATGCCCGCTGAAGCGCTGATAGGCTTGGCCGAGCTCGGGCGATTGGGCGTGCGTGCCCGACGGCTGCAACAGCAGCACGCAAAAGGCGACGAACAGGAAAACACGCAACCCCATGGCCGTGTCGACAAAGCCCCCATGGCGGATCGGCACGAAACGACTTGCGGTGCCCTAGACGGAAAGTGGCGGCCTGTCAATCGCGGCGGCATATCGGGCGGCCAGCGGCGCGGCGGCTTGCAGCGCTGGGGAAAGCCTTCTAACGTCGCCCGCGGATGCCGCTTCGGCGGACGGGAGGACATCGTGGCCGAACAAAATGCCGCCCTGGTGGTCGAGGACCTGCACAAGAGTTTCGCCGCGCTGGAGGTGCTGAAGGGCGTCTCGCTGGCGGCCCGGGAAGGTGGCGTGCTCTCCATCATCGGCGCCTCGGGTTCGGGCAAGAGCACGCTGCTGCGTTGCATCAATCTTCTCGAAATCCCGGATTCCGGCCGCGTCTGGGTGGCCGGCGAGTTGATCGCCATGAAAGAACGCCGGGACGGCATGGCCGAGCCCGCCGATCCGCGCCAGGTCGACCGCCTGCGCACCAAGCTGGGCATGGTCTTCCAGAGCTTTAATCTCTGGTCCCACATGACGGTGCTGGAAAACGTCGTCGAGGCGCCCGTCCACGTGCTCAAGGTGGCCAAGGCGGAGGCCGAAGAGCGGGCGCTGGCGCTGCTCGACAAGGTAGGCATCAGCGACAAGCAGGGCCACTACCCGGCGCATCTTTCGGGCGGCCAGCAGCAGCGCGCCGCCATCGCCCGGGCCCTGGCCATGGAACCCGACGTCATGTTGTTCGACGAGGCCACCTCGGCCCTCGATCCGGAGCTGGTGGGCGAGGTGCTGAAGGTCATCCGCGACCTGGCCGACGAGGGCCGTACCATGATCCTGGTGACCCACGAGATGGGCTTTGCCCGCGAGGTCTCCAGCGAGGTGATTTTCCTGCACCAGGGCCGGGTCGAGGAGCAGGGCCCGCCGGCCCAGGTCTTCGGCCAGCCACGCTCCGAACGCTGCCGCCAGTTCCTGGCCGCACATATCAGTTGACGCCCGGGGGCGGAGGGAGGAACGTAGCGGGAAATATCCGGCACGCCTCAAGCCAAGGGAGGAACCCCCGTGAAGAAACTGCTCGTCGCCATCGCCGCTGCCGCCGTCCTGGCCATCGCCGCCGGGCCGACCGCCGCCAAGGACTGGTCGAAAATCCGCATCGGCACCGAAGGCGCCTACCCGCCGTTCAACTTCATCGACAAGAGCGGCAAGCTGCAGGGCTTCGACGTCGATATCGCCAAGGCGCTGTGCGCCCAGATGAAGGCCCAATGCACCTTCGTGGCGCAAGACTGGGATGGCATCATTCCCGCCCTGATGGCCAAGAAGTACGACGCCATCATCGCCTCCATGTCGATCACCGAGGAACGCAAGAAGAAGGTCTCCTTCAGCAAGAAGTACTACACCACGCCGGCCAAGTTCGTGCGCAAGTAGGGCTCGGGCATCGAGATCAACGCCGCCAGCCTCAAGGGCAAGACGGTCGGTGTGCAGCGCGCCACCATCCACGAGAACTTCCTGCGCGACAACTACGGCAAGATCGTCGAGATCAAGTCCTACGACACCCAGGAGAACGCCAACCTGGACTTCAGCGCCGGTCGCGTCGACCTGCTGCTGGCCGACAGCGTGGCCCTGCTGGAGGGGCTGTTGAATACCCCAGCCGGCAAGAACGCAGAGTACATAGGGCCCGACTTCACCGATCCCAAGTGGTTCGGCGACGGTGCCGGCATCGCCGTGCGCAAGGGTGACGGCGACCTGGCCGCCGCCTTCACCAAGGCCATCGCCGCCATCCGCGCCAACGGCACCTACCAGAAGATCAACGGCAAGTACTTCAAGTTCGACGTTTACGGTAAGTGAACCTAGGTTCGTTGTTGGGCGCCACTGATCGTTTTCGCGGTCGGTGGCGCCCGCGCCTTGGCCCGCGCCTTGGCCCGCGCCTTGGTATGAACCCCGCCGGTCCCGGGTGATGGATCTTCACGGCTTCGGCTGGATGCTCGGCGTCGGGCTTTGGATGACCATCCGGGTGGCGCTGGCCTCGGTCGCGGTGGGCCTGGTGCTGGGCCTCATTGGTGCCGCCATGAAGCTATCGGGCTCGCGCACGGCGCGGGCCGTGGCCGGCGGCTACACCACCATCATCCGCGGCGTGCCCGAGCTTTTGCTGCTGCTGATCTTGTTCTTTGGCGGCACCATGGCCTTGCAGAGGATCTTCGAGCTCCTGGGCCATGACGAATATGTCGAGGTCAGCGCCTTCGGGGCCGGGGTGGCGACGCTGGGCTTCGTCTTCGGCGCTTATGCCACCGAGGTCTTCCGCGGTGCCATCCTGGCCGTGCCGCCGGGCCAGATCGACGCCGCCCGGGCCGTCGGCATGGGGCGGGTGCTGCAGTTTCGGCGCATCCTCTTGCCCCAGGTCTGGCGCTACGCGCTGCCGGGGCTGGGCAACCTGTGGATGGTGCTGCTCAAGGACACGGCCCTGATCTCGGTAGTCGGGCTCGACGAGATCATGCGCAAGGCCAGCATCGCCGCCGGGGCGACGCGCGAGCCGTTTACCTTTTACGCCGCGGCGGCGCTGATCTTTCTCGGCCTGACCGTGGTCTCGATGGCCGCCCTGCAATACTCCGAGAACCGCGCCGGCCGCGGCTTCGGCAAGCTTTAGGGGGTGGCGGTGGATTTCGAGCTCATGGTGACAAGCATTCCCAGGCTGCTGGAAGGCGCCGTGCTGACGCTGCAACTGGTGTCACTGTCGTTGATCCTGGGCATCATGCTGGCTTTGCCCCTGGCGCTCTGTCGGGTGTCGCGCCATCCTGCGCTGTGGATGCCGGTCTACGGCTATATCTTTTATTTTCGCGGCACGCCGCTGTTGGTGCAGATCTTCCTGACCTACTACGGCCTGGGCCAGTTCGAGGCGGTGCGGGAGAGTTTTCTCTGGCCCGTGCTGCGCGAGGCCTATTGGTGCGCCATCATCGCCTTCACCATGAACACGGCGGCCTACACGGCCGAGATCCTGCGTGGCGGCATTCTGGCGGTACCGGCTGGCGAGGTCGAGGCGGCGCGGGCCATGGGCATGTCGCGCCTTTTGCTCTATCGCCGCATCATCCTGCCCCGGGCCATGCGCATGGCGCTGCCGGCCTATGGCAACGAAGTGATCCTGATGCTCAAGGCCAGTGCGCTGGCCAGCACCATCACGCTGTTGGACCTCACCGGTGTGGCCCGGGTGATCGTGGCCCGCAGCTTCGCACCTTACGAGCTGTTTTTGACCGCCGGCGTTATCTACCTGCTCATGACCTTCGCCGTGACGCGCGCCGTCCGCGAGGCCGAGTACCGCCTCAGCCCCCACCTGCGGCCGCCGCCGCTTTAGCTAAATTTCAGCTTGCTTGTTTTGCCGAGCGGGCCTCGGCGATGCGCCGCAAGAGCGCCTCCATGTGGGCTGCCGGCAGGGGTTCGGAATATAGGAATCCCTGGGCCTCGTCGCAGTTGAACTGCTTGAGACGCGCCAGTTGCTGTGGTGTCTCGACACCCTCGGCCACCACCGTCAGGCCGAGCTTGCCGGCCATGGCAATGACGGCCTCGACGACCGCGGCGTCACTCTGCTCCGAGGTCATCTTGGCGATGAACGAGCGGTCGATCTTGACGGCCTTGATGGGCAGCCGCGTGAGGTAGCTGAGCGAGGAATAGCCGGTGCCAAAATCGTCGATCGAGAAGCTGACGCCGCGCACCGCCAATTGCTCCATCGCGGCGATAACGCTGCCCACGTCACGGATCAGCGAACTCTCGGTGATCTCCAGGTTCAGGTGGCGGCCCGCGAGGCCGCTTTCGTCGATTATCTTCTCGACCTTGTCGGCGAAGCCCGGGTCGTGCAACTGGTGGCTGGAGACGTTGACACCGATGCAGCCCACGTCGAGGCCTGAATCCAACCAGGCCTTGGCCTGGCGGCAGGCCGTGCCGAGCGCCCAGTCGCCGATCGGGCCGATGCTGTGGGCCTGTTCGGCCAGCGCGATGAATTTCTCCGGCGGCACCGACCCCAGGCCCTCGTGCGACCAGCGCGCCAGCGCCTCGATGCCGGCGATGCGCCGGTCCTTGAGCGTCACCTTGGGTTGGTAGACCAACTCCAGCTCGCCCCGCTCGACGGCCTTGCGCAGCGCCAGCTCGAGCTCGAAGCGCTCGTCCGCGGCGCGTTTCATGTCGGGGGTGCAGAAATGGTAGCGCTCGCCACCCTCGCGCTGCGAGCGGAACAGTGCGGCGCTGGACTGGCGTAGCAGGGTTTCGGCGTCGGCGCCGTCGAAGGGGTAGACGCTGATGCCGATGCTGGCCGTCAGGTGGGTCTCGCGGCCCTCGGCCTCGAGCGGCCGGGCAAAGGCGGCCAGAATGCGCTGAGCGGCGCCGATCACCTGGTTGAGGTCGCGGGCCGCCGGGATCAGCACCACGAACTGGTCGACACCGAGGCGGGTGATGGTGGTGTCGGGTCCGCTGCCGGCCAGCAGCCGCTCGGTCACCAATTGATAAGCGTCGTCGCTGTCGTCTCGGCCCACCACGTTGTACATCAACTCGAAGCGGTCGAGGCCGACCAGCAGCACCGCCGCCAGACCGCCGTCGCGGTCCGAGCGCCCGGCGGCGGCGCGCAATTGGCTGCGAAAGTGGGCCAGGCCGCTGAGCTCGCCGAGGCCCTGGTGGATGCTTTCCTCGGCATTGGCGGCCGTGGCCGGCTGCGCCGCGGGGCGACAAAGTTCCTGCTCGGCGATGGCGGCCAGGCGTTCCAGGCGCTGGCGCTGGCGCTCGCCGAAAGGGCGGTTGCCGCGATCCGCCAGGGCCACGGCGCCCAGCGGCCGGCCGGCGCTATCGTGCAGCGGCAGACCGACGAAGAAACCCAAGTCCGCCGTCGCTCCAGCTTCCCCGCCGGGCGCTGACAACACCATCTCGTCGTTGCGCAGGACCCGGGCGATGAGGTCGCTCAGTGGCGGCAGCACCGTCGCATCGACGCCGACGGCGCCCTTGAAGCAGAGCCCGCCGCCCTCGGCCACGGCAATGCCGGCGATGGGCATGTCGAAGATGTCGGCGGCCAACGCCGTCAAACGCTCGAAGTGGTCCTCGCCCGCGCGGAACGACAGTTCGGCGCCGCTCGCGGCATTCTCGTTTGCCACGGATGCGGCATCGGCCTGCTCGGCCAGGCGGACGATGTTTGTTTTGACGGGGGCCATCGCCGGTAACATGCCACGAGGTGGTTAATAGTCAGTGACCAGCCCGCGGGCTAGGGACGTAATACGCGAAATATCCTAAACTGCGCCCGTGCGAACCCTATTGCCTCTCCTGTTGGCCCTTCTGGGCTTGGCCTCGAGCGGCTGCCTGCCGCGCCAGCAGGAGGCCGGGCCGCCCTTTGCCGAGCCCATCTTCTCGCGCGGCCGTATCGTCACCGGCGACGACCACCGGCTGCCGGTCGAGCGTTGGGCACCGGCCGGCCGGCCGCGGGCCGTGATGGTGGCGCTGCATGGCTTCAACGACTATCGCCAGGCTTTCGCCGCCGCCGCCGCCTGGTGGGCCGAACGCGGCCTGCTCGTCTATGCCTACGACCAGCGCGGCTTCGGCGAGACGGTGGAGGTGGGCATCTGGGGCGGCACAGACAACATGGTCGGCGATCTGGTTGACGTCGTGCGGGCGGTGCGCCGACGCCATCCGGACCCGCCCATCGTGTTGCTGGGTTCGAGCATGGGCGGCGCCGTGATCCTGACGGCGCTGGGCGCGGCGGAGACCGGGCCCGCTTCACCACGTGACTTCCTCGAGCGCGAGGTCGCAGGCGCCGTGCTGCTGGCGCCCGCCATCTGGGGGCGCAAGGTTCTGCCGCCCGGCTATGCCGAGGCGCTGTGGTTTGCCACCCACCTGGCCCCCTGGCGGCGCTATTCCGGCAGTGGCCTCGGCATCAAGCCTTCCGACAACGTCGAGATGCTGCGGGCCTTGGGCCGCGATCCCCTGATCATCAAGGAAAGCCGCAGCGATGCCGTTTGGGGCCTGGTCGAGCTGATGGACGCGGCGCTGCAGGCGGCGCCGCGGGTAGAAAAACCGTTGCTGGTGCTCTACGGCGAACGTGACGAAGTGATACCCGAGAACGCCACCCGCCTGATGATGGCCCGGCTGTCGGCCGGGCGCCGGCTGGTCATCTACCCCGAGGGCTATCATATGCTGTTGCGTGATCTGCAGGCCGAGACGGTTTGGCGCGACGTGCTGGCCTGGATAGAGGACAGCGGCGCGGCCTTGCCCTCGGGCTTTGAACGTCCGCCCGAGGTGGCCGAAATAGGCGCCAAGTGAGAGACGGAATAACAACGGGGAAGCGAACGGTATGACAGAGAACGAATTGGCCCGGGCGGCCGAGGGCGTGGAGGTGCTGGGCGAATTGGGGCCGGGCTTTGATCGGATCCTCAGCCCCGAGGCCATTGGCCTGGTGGCCATGCTGGAGCGCCGCTTCGGCGACGAACGGCGTCGCTTGCTGGCCCGTCGCGAGGAGGTGCAGGCCCGGCTCGACGCCGGCGAAAAGCCCGATTTTCTGGCCGAAACGGCGGCCGTGCGGGCGGCCGACTGGCGCGTCGCACCCTTGCCCGATGATTTGCTCGACCGCCGGGTCGAGATCACCGGCCCGGTCGACCGCAAGATGGTCATCAACGCCCTGAACTCGGGTGCCAGCGTCTTCATGGCCGATTTCGAGGATGCCACAACACCGACCTGGTCCAATCTCATCGAGGGCCACATCAATCTGCGCGACGCGGTGCGCCGCGAGATCGAGTTTCGCGATCCCAACTCGGGCAAGGAATACAGCCTGGCCGACAAGACCGCGACGCTGCTGGTGCGGCCCCGCGGCTGGCATTTGCAGGAAAACCACGTGGCCATCGAGGGCCGGCCCATATCGGCCTCGCTGTTCGACTTCGGGCTCTACTTCTTCCACAACGCCCGGGCCCTTTTGCAACGCGGCAGCGGGCCCTATTTTTATCTGCCCAAGCTGGAGAGCCATCTCGAAGCTCGGCTCTGGAACGATGTCTTCGTGGCGGCCCAGGAGGCCCTGGGCGTGCCCCAGGGCAGCATCAAGGCGACGGTGCTGATCGAGACCATCCTGGCGGCCTTCGAGATGGACGAGATTCTGTATGAGCTGCGCCAGCATTCGGCCGGCCTCAATTGCGGCCGCTGGGACTACATCTTCAGCTTCATCAAGAAGTTCCGCCACGACCCGGCCTGCGTGCTGCCCGACCGGGCCGAGGTCGGCATGACGCGCCACCTGATGCGCTCCTACAGCCTGCTCACCATCAAGACCTGCCACCACCGCGGCGTCCACGCCATCGGCGGCATGGCGGCCCAGATCCCCATCAAGAACGATGCCGAGGCCAACGAAGAGGCCCTGGCCAAGGTGCGCGCCGACAAGGAACGCGAGGCCGGCGACGGCCATGACGGCACTTGGGTGGCCCATCCCGGACTGGTGCCCATCGCCAAGGCCATCTTCGACGACAAGATGCCCGAGGCCAACCAGATCGCCCGTCAGCGCCAGGACGTGGCGACTAAGGCTGCCGACCTGCTCGAGGTGCCCGAGGGGCCCATCACCGAGGCCGGCTTGCGCCAGAACGTCAACGTCGGCATCCGCTATCTCGAAGCCTGGCTGCGCGGCGTCGGCTGCGTGCCGCTCTATAATCTCATGGAGGACGCCGCCACGGCCGAGATCTCGCGCTCCCAGGTCTGGCAATGGATCCGCCACGGCGCCAGCCTGGACGACGGCCGCGTCATCGATCGCGACCTGTTCCAGGCCGTGCTCGAGGAGGAGATGGCCGGGATCAAGGCCGAACTGGGGGACGAGGCCTATGCTGCCAGCCGTTTCGAGGCCGCCAGCGGCATTTTCGCCGAACTCATTACGACTGAGGACTTCGTCGATTTTCTCACCTTGCCGGCCTACGAAATGGTGGCCGCGGAGGCATCGGCGGGTAGTTCGGCATGAAGATCGGCATCCTGGGTGCCGGCGCCATGGGCTGCGTCTACGGCGCCCACTTTCATGAAGCCGGCCACGAGGTCTGGCTGATCGACCGCTGGGCCGAGCACGTGGCCGCCATCGCGGCGAACGGCCTCAGGGTCGAGGGCATGAGCGGCGACCGCACGCTGGACATCGCCGCCAGCGGCGACCCGGCCGAAGTCGGCGCTTGCCAGCTGGTGGTGGTTGCCACCAAGGCCGACGACACCGAAGTTGCGGTGCGTGGCGCGGCGGCGCTGATGGGCAACCAGACCAACGTCCTGGTCATCCAGAACGGCCTGGGCGCGCTCGAGCGCATGGCGCCGCTGGTGCCGCCGGAACGTCTCATCCTGGGCATCGCCGGCGGCTTCGGCTCCTCGGTCGAGGAGCCCGGCCGGGTGCACCATAACGGCATGAGGTTCGTGCACATGGCGGCCGCCGAGGGGGCCGCCGACGGCCGCGTGCGGGACTGCGTCGAGATATGGCGGGGCGCCGGCTTCACGGCCGAAGCCTTCGACGACGCCCAGTCGATGATCTGGGGCAAGATGCTGGGCAACATCGCCTTCTCGGCCGTCTCGACGGTGACCGGCCTCAGGCTGGGTCAGGTAGTTTCGAACCCCGAGGCCTTCGCGCTTTCCTGTGCCTGTGTCGAGGAGGCGGCGGCCCTGGCGGCGGCCAAGGCCATAACATTGCCCTACGACGATCCCATCGCCTTCATCCGCGACTTCGCCGGTGGCATGCCCAAGGCCCGGCCCAGCGTCATGCTCGACCTGCTGGCCGGCCGGCGCTCCGAGATCGATTACCTCAACGGCGCCGTGGCCCGCGAGGCGCCCTTGCTGGGTCTCGAGGCGCCGGTCAACGCGGTAATGGCCCAGGCCGTCAGGGCGCTGGAGCAAAAAGCGGCTGATCTGGGTCAGGCCTACGGCGTGGTCTGACCCGCTCTAGTCTTCGCTGAGGTGCAGTTTCAGGCCGTCGCGAATGTGCAGGATCATCTCCCTGTGCGCCTCCTCCGGCTTTCCCTTGGCGATGACCTCGTAGATCTTCAGGTGCGCCTCGGGATCGGGGCGCACATTGCCGCTCTGGGTCATGGCGAAGAGCCAGAGCGATATGCCCCGGTGCCAAAGATTCTCGAACATCTCGAGCAGCACCGGATTTCCGGTCTTTTCGACGATCAGGCGGTGGATGGCGCGGTTGATGATGAATTCATCCTTGAGCGTGCGCTCGTCCGGTTGCAACTCGGCGTCGACGCTGGCCTTTAGCTCGGCAAGCGTTTCGGCCGAGGCGTTGGCGGCCAGCAGGTAGGCGGCATGGCCCTCGATGGCTTCGCGGGCGCCGTACATGGCCCGAACTTCCTGGTCCGAGATATCGCGGATGGAAAAGCCCTTGCGGCCGGACTGCAACAATATGCCTTCCTGCTCCAGGCGCAGCAGGGCCTCCCGCACCGGTGTGCGGCTGACATTGATCTCGGCCGCGATCTGTTCCTGGATCAGGCGTTCGCCCGGCTGGATCTCGCCGTCGACGATGGCCGATAGGATCTGCTCGTAAACGTAGATCGCTAGTCGCGGTTGAACGTTGGGGGCGCGTCTAAACTTCATGCTTTGCCTCTTCCAGCAAGGTACTGTATACAGGATACATGGTAGTCTTGTCAGCTTCCGGAAGCGGCCGATTCGAAAAAGCGGGCTCCTACGCCCGGGCCAAACGCGTGGGGCCGTTCGTCTACATCGCCGGCACCACCTCGATGCACAAGGGCGAACTCCACGCGCCCTATGACATTTACGAGCAAAGCGTCTTCATTTTCAAACAAATCGAGATGGCGCTGGGCGCCGTCGGTGCCGAGCTGCGCCACGTCGTGCGGACCAAAGCCTACGTCACGGACATGCGCGACGCCGGCGGCTTCATCCGGGCCCACGGCGAAACCTTCAAGGACATCGAACCCGTGCTGACCGGCGTCGAGGCTGGTTTGACCACGCCCGGAATGATGGTCGAGATCGAGGTCGACGCCATCATCCACACGCCCGACGGCGAGATCTCCTACGACTGACAGCGAATCCGAGCGATCAATTCGTGCTCGCTATCGAGGCCGCGGCGGGACCAGGAAATAGGTCCGGCGCCCTGGCGCCGTTTGCCCTTCTCGGCGAGATTTTCGTTTGCCGCTGAGCGTCGCGACTGCTATCCTTCATTGGATACAGTATTCAATTCAACAAGAAAAAAATACTGATCGAATCCCTTCGGGAGGGGCATACGGGCCAAGGGGGAGGCGGGCAAATTGAGCAAGTGGGAATGGGGCGAGTGGCGACGGGACTTGGCCGACGCTGTCTCGCCGATTGCCGGCCATTGGACGCCTGGCGACATCCTTGCCACTGAGCCCGAGACTTAGGCGCATGTCGGTCGAGGTTGGCGCAGCCAGTGCTCCAGGAATGAGGGGCATCGATCGGCGGACCCGTGAGTGTGCGCTCTCGCTGGGCATCCTATTTCCACTGATCCTCGCCGTCATCGGCCTCGCCTCGGTCACCGAACTCGTTGGGCGCGAACTCCTGCTGCTGGGTTGCGTCAACATCATCGCCGCCGCCGGACTGGGATTGTTCTGCGGCACCAGCGGCATCCTCTCCTTCGGCCATGTCGCGTTTTTTGGCATCGGCGCCTACGTTTCGGCCTGGTTCACCTTGCCCCCCGGCATGAAATCCTTCCTCCTCGCCGACATGCCGATGTTCGTGCAGCAGGCGGAGTGGTCGCTGCCGCTGTCGATCCCGGTGGCGGTGCTGGCCAGCATGCTGGTCGGCGCCGTTTCCGGCGTCGTCATGATGCGCTTGCGCGATACCTCGGCGGTCATCGCCAGTTTCGGGCTGGTGGTCATCGCCTATTTGTTTTTTATCGGCGGCAAACCCCTGACCAACGGCAAGCAGTCGCTATATGGCATTCCGACCGAACAGGCGACCTGGCCGGTCTTCATCGGCGCCCTGGCGATCGCCCTGGCCGCGGCCTTCTATTTGAAGAGCACGCGCCTGGCCCGCAATATGGAAGCCACACGGGACGAGGAGCAGGCTTCGCGTTCGATCGGCATCGAGCCGCAATTTCATATCTTCGTATTTTGGGTGGCGAGCGCCGGCATCGTCGGCCTGGCGGGCGCTTTGTTCGGCCATGTTACCGGCGTCATTTCCCCCAGCGGCTTTTACCTGGACAAGACCTTCGCCTTCGTCGTGATGATCATCCTGGGAGGCTACCGCTCCATAAGCGGCTGCGTCATCGGCGCCGTGGTCATCACCATCGCCGAGGAAATCTTCCGCACGACTGAGGAATACCTGGGAAATTTCGCTGGGATGGAACTGGCCTTTGGCTTCGAGTTTCCCCTGGTATTTGGGCTTACGGCGATCTCCTTTTCGCTATTGATCCTGATCATCCTCTACACGCGCCCGGAAGGCGTGTTGGGGTATCGCGAGCTGGCGGTGCTGTTCGCAGCGCCCTCCGCCGCTTCCGGCCGTGCCGCCTGGGGCCATGAAGTGCCGGCCTACACCGTCCCTGGCGACAGTGTGCTGGAAACCGAATCCCTCTCGAAGGTCTACGCCGGCCTGCGTGCCTTGAGCAGCGTAAGCCTGCGCGTGCAGGCCGCGGAAGTGGTGGGCTTGATCGGTCCCAACGGTGCCGGCAAAACCACCTTCATCAATGTTCTGACCGGATCCCTTTTTGCCTCGGACGGCAGGATTATCCTCGACCACAAGGACGCCACCCAATGGAGTGCCGTCAAACTGGCCCGGCAGGGCCTGGGTCGGACGTTTCAGAACATCAGGCTTTTTGCCTCCCTTAGCGCGCTGGAGAACGTGATCTCGGCGGTGACCACACGGACGCCGGGATTGCCACGGCGCGCGGCCGAAGGCCGAGCGCTGGGCTGGCTCTCGATCCTGGGCCTGGAAGACAAGGCAGCCATTATTTCCGGCAATTTGGCGTACGGCGACCAGCGCAAGCTGGAGATCGCCCGGGCGCTGGCGCTGGAACCGAAATTCTTGCTGCTGGATGAGCCGGTGGCCGGAATGAACGCCGCGGAGACAGAGGCGCTGAAGGAACGGCTGCAGCAAATCGTTTCCGATTTTGGCATCGGCATCTTGCTCGTCGAGCATGACCTGAAGACGGTCATGCAGCTTTGCGATAGGGTTTATGTGCTGAACAAGGGCGAGCTCATCGCGGAAGGAGTACCCAAGGACATTACCAGCAACGCGGATGTCATTGAGGCATACGTCGGAGAAGAGCCGTTGGAAAACCCGAAATAACAAACTCGTACAACCACTCAACAGGGGAACGATCATGTCTGTGAAAAGATTACTGGCTGCCGGTTTGGCCATTACCAGTCTGCTGGCGGTATGGACTGCTCCCGCGATGGCGGAAGATTTCGTGATTGGCGCTGTCAGCGCCCGCACGGGTTTCATGGCGGCTTACGACGCGCCGTTCATGCAAGGCGTCAACATGTATGCGGAGGAAGCCAACAAGAGGGGCGGCTTGCTCGGCAAGTACCCGGTCAAGGTGATCGAACGCGATGACACCTCCGATCCACAAAAAGCGGCAATTGCCGTCGCCGCCTTGCTCAAGAAGGAAAAGCTGAACGCCTTCATCTCTTCCGCCATTTCGCCCGCCGCCATCGCGGCGGGAAACATGGTCAAGAAGAAAAACCTTCTGATCATGCACACCATCGCCTCGCAGCCGACCATCCCGGTCCGGGCCGGTGGCGGCAGCTATCTGGTGATGATGTCGGACGCCCACATGGGTGGCGTATACGCCAAATTCGCGCGCCACGATCTGAAGGCCAAAACCGCCTACATCATTACCTCGGATTTCGATCCCTACACGGAATTCCTGCCGCTTTATTTCAAGGACCTGTTCGAGAAGCTGGGCGGCAAGGTGATCGGGCAATCCACCTTCGCCTACGATCAGCAGGAGTTCTCCAAGGTCGTGACGGCCATCAGGAAAATGCCCTCGGAACCGGACGTCATCGTGGGCATGCCCTTTGACAACGATTTCCCGATCTTCATCAACCAACTCAGGGCCGGTGGCGTCAAGTCAACCTACTTGGGCCCCGACGTGCTGGACCAGCCTTCCGTCAAGGGACTGGGCAAGGTCGTCGAGGGCGTTCACTACGTGACCATGGCGGCGCCCTCGGCCAGTGCCGCCGCCGGGGCCTTCGTCAAGGCCTACGAAGCCAAGTTCGGCAATGCCGACGCCTACTATCCGGCCATGGTGGGATATTCCGCCATGCGTCTGGTCGAGGCCGCCGTCAAGGCCGCCGGCGGCACCGACGCCAAGGCGGTTCGCGATGCCTTCGGCCAATTGGCCAACGTGCAAACCGAAATCGGCACGGTCACCTTCCGTGGTGTCGGCAAGGCGCCCAACCTGCCGGTTCACGTCATGCGAATCGAAGGTGGCAAGGGGAAATACCTCAAGTCGATCAAGCTCGATCCGGCGGAAATCCCGACCGCCAGGAAGTAACGGACCGGTATCGATGATCCGTCGGCGATGGTTGTCGCCGGCGGATCGCCGGTGGTGCAAATGCTGAAAGTCCAAGATCTCGAGATCTCCTACGGTCCCGTCGCCGCAGTGAAGGGGGTTTCCTTCGAGGTCTCGAAGGGCGAACTGATTACCATTATCGGCGCCAACGGGGCTGGCAAATCCACCACGCTCAACGCCATCATGGGCTTGGTTCCCCTGGCTGGCGGCGAGATATCGTTGAACGGCGTCTCGTTGGGCAGGGTGCCGGTCGAGAACCGGGCCGGCCTGGGTGTGTCCTACGCGCCCGAAGGCCGCCGCGTCTTCAAATCGCTGTCTGTGCTGGACAACCTGAAGGCGGGCGGAAATACACTGACGCGCCCACAGGCGGAGGAGCGTGTCGAAGTGGTCATGGATCGCTTCCCGGCCTTGCGGGAGAGGCGCGATCAAGATGCCGGGACGCTTTCCGGGGGAGAGCAGCAAATGCTGGCGATCGCCCGGGCGCTGATGATCGATCCCGATTTCCTTATCCTGGACGAGCCCTCACTGGGCTTGGCGCCCAAGATCGTGTCGCAGGTGTTCGAAATCATCGCCGAATGCCGCCAGGCCGGCGCCACGATTCTGCTGGTCGAGCAAAACGTCAGGAAGAGCTTGGCCGTGGCCGACCGGGCCTACGTCATGGAGCTGGGATTGATTGCCAAGTCCGGCTCGGCCGAGGAATTGGCGCAAGATCCCGAAATTCACGACAGTTATCTGGGCGCGGTGTGATCGCGCGGGAACGGGCATAGCATTGGAAGATTTCGTCCAATATCTCATTGCCGTGCTCAACCTGGGCAGCATCTACGCCCTGCTGGCGCTGGGGCTGGTCGTGGTTTTCGGCCAACTCGGGTTCTTGAATTTCGCCCACGGCGATCTGATGACGCTTTTCGGCTATTCCCTGCTCTTCCAAACAGCCTGGGGCGTGCCCTTCTGGCTTGCCGTCGTGATTGCCATCCTGTTCGCCGGGTGTTGCGCCCTGGCCATGGAACGCATCGCCTTCCGACCGCTCAGGGGGCATAGCCCCATGACCTTGCTGATAACCTCGTTCGCCATATCCGGCGCTCTGCACGTCATCTTTCAGGTCACCATCAGCCCCCGCGCCAAGCCCATCCCGATCCCCGAGTTCCTCTCGGGCTATATCACCTTCGGCGACGTGTTCATCGGGCGGGCCCAGATATTCACCATCATCGTCGCCCTGGCGTCGCTGCTGCTGCTGAGGTTCTTCCTGGCGAATTCCCGGCTGGGCATTGCGCTGCGCGCCTCGGCCGCCGATTTCGACATCGCCCGCGCCATGGGGATCCGGGCCAACCGGGTCATTGCGCTGGCCTTCTTCCTCTCGGGCGTGCTGGCCGGCATCGCCGCCTTGCTATGGATTTCCCAGCGCGGCGCGGTGTTCCCGACGCTTGGCCTGACACCCATGATCAAGGCCCTGATCGCCGCCATCATCGGCGGTCTGACGAACCCCAAGGGGGCGCTCTATGGCGGCTTCCTGCTGGGCGCCCTGGAGGCCACCCTTTTGAGCATCCTGCCCGACGAACTTGTCGTCTTCCGTGATGCTGCCGTGCTGCTGATCCTGATATTTTTCCTGGTTTTCCGGCCCAACGGCATCATCGCCACCAACCCGGAACCGATGCGATGAGCAAACACTTGCCTCGGGGACTTGTGCCGGGCCGCCGGGCGGCGTACAAATGACCATGCTTTTTGTATACAGTATCCAAAAATAGGGTGAGGCCGAAAATGTGTGGAATTGCCGGAAGGATCTTGGGGGCGCCGGGAACGGTGGGCGCCGACCTGGTGGGCCTGATGGAAGCGCAGCGCCATCGGGGCGCCGATTCCACGGGTTTCGCGCTTTATGGCGAGGCCTTGGAGCAGGGCTACATCGTCCGCGCCATGGCTTCCCGGCGCGATCGTCTGTCCGACGATTTACAGGACTTTCTCGATATCCTGCGGGAATTCGGCTCCGATTTCATGGCCGATCCCAGCCATGACGATGCCAGCAGCGAACATGTTTCACTGCGCCTGACCATCACCGACCCCAGCGATTTTGCCGCCTGGTCGCGCCAAGCCGACGAGATCTGCGAGCGCATCGAAATCCAGTCGGTGGGTCGTTCGCTGGAAATCATCAAGGATCTGGGCGGCGCCAAGGAGGTGGCGGACAAGCATGGCATCCGTGATTTCATCGGTACCCACGGTCTCGGCCACGCCCGGCTGGCGACCGAATCCTCGGTCTCACCTACCGCCAGCCACCCCTTCTGGGCCCGGCCCTTTCCCGACATCGCCATCGTTCACAACGGCCAAATCACCGACTACTACACCTGGCGCGACAAGCTCGAGCAGGCCGGCTATCGCTTCATGACCTACAACGACAGCGAACTGATCGCCGTCTGGATTTCCGACCAGATGTCGAAAGGGCTGACCCAGGCCGAAGCGCTGGAGCGCTCCATTTCCGAAATCGACGGTGTCTTTACCTACCTGATCTCGAACACCGAGAGCATGGGTTTCGCCAAGGACCGCTGGGCCATCAAGCCCCTGGTCGCCGTCGAGGAAGCCGGCGAGATGGCGGTGGCGACGGAGGAACAAGCGGTTCGCACGGTTTATCCCGGCGACCATGTGGTCGACAACTACGACGGGCCCAGCATGACCAATACCTGGCCGATCGCTGCCTTGAAGGAAGCGGCATGAGCGAGCGTATCGTTATCGTTGGCGATCGCCCGATCCGGGAGGTCAACAAGGAAATTCGGGCCACCCTGGGCGAAGGCCAGCGCACCATCGTCAAGGATACGCGCTCGCGGCACAATCTGGGCATTGGCCTGCCGAAAGGTTCGGATCTGCTGTTCGAAGGCAGCGTCGGCTACTACTGCGGCGGTCTCAACGACGGCGCCCGCATCGAAGTCGAACGCAACGTCGGCTGGTCGGTGGGCGAAGCCATGGCCAGCGGCGAGATCCTGATCCATGGCTACGCCGGTATGTCGGTTGGGGCCTCCATGCGCGGCGGCCTGATCCACATCCGGGGGGATGCCGGGCCGCGCTGCGGCGTTGCCATGAAAGGCGGCGACATCATCGTCGAAGGCCAGGTCGGCTACATGTCGGGCTTCATGGCGCACGCCGGTCGCATTATCGCGCTAGGGGGCGCCGGCGAAGCGACGGCCGATTCGCTGTGGGGCGGCGAAGTCTGGGTCGCCGGCCCCATCCAATCGCTGGGCGTCGATTCCAAGACGATTGAGCCGACGCCCGAGGAGGTGGCTTCGGTGGAGCAGCTCCTGGCCAGCCGTGGTCTCGGGGACAACGCGCGAGACTGGCAAAAAATCGTTTCCGCCCAACGTCTTTGGCATTTTGAAAGTAGGGACGCAAGCGCATGGCTGATGATCTGACTTCGGGCTACGAATACCCCTTCGAAATGCCGACCGAGGAAGCGGTTGCCATGACGGACGGCGGCGTCGCCGAACGTCCGGCCGGCGTGCCGGCATCCTATGACCGGGGCGAATCGGTAAGCTGGACGCCGGAATCGATCTCCGAAATCCATGCCCTGTCGCGCCTCGGCCGCTACCAGATCCGGGGTTTCAACTCCTTCAATCACCGCTTGCCGACGTTCGACGACTTGACCTTCGTGCCGGCCACCATGACGCGGCTGCCGCTGGAGGGCTATCGCGAAAGCTGCGACTCGAAGACCACGCTCGGCGGCGGCACGGGACTGGTCGAGAAACCGCTGGAGCTCGACATACCGATCTACATTGCCTCGATGTCCTTTGGCGCGCTCTCGGCCAACGCCAAGGCCGCCTTGGGCTACGGCGCCTCGAAGGTGGGCACGCTGACCTGCACCGGCGAGGGCGGCATGCTGGAAGACGAACGCCGGGCCTCGAAAATCCTGGTCTACCAGATGACGCCGTCGCGCTACATGCTCGACCTCGAGCATCTGCGCCGGGCCGACGCCATCGAGTTGGTCGTGGGCCAAGGCGCCAAACCCGGTACCGGCGGCCTGTTGCTGGGCATGAAGGTGTCGGAACGGGTGGCCGACATGCGCTCGCTGCCCCAAGGCGTCGATCAACGCTCGACCGTGCGCCATCCCGATTTCCTCGGCGCCGACGACATGCAGATCAAGATTGAGGAATTGCGCGAGGCCACCGATTACCAGGTGCCGATCTTCCTCAAGATGGGGGCCACCCGGCCGCGCTACGACGTGGCCATCGCCGCCAAGGCCGGCGTCGACGTCATCGTCGTCGACGGCGCCGAGGGTGGAACCGGCGCCTCGCCCGAGCTGCTCATCAATCACACCGGCATTCCCACGATTTCGGCCATCCGGGCATCGCGGGAGGCGCTGGACGACTGCGGCATGTCGGGCAAGGTGTCGCTGGTCGCGGCCGGCGGCATCCGTTCCGGCACCGACGCCGCCAAGTGTCTGGCGCTGGGAGCCGATGCCGTCATGATCGGCACCGGTTCGATGATCGCGCTGGGCTGCAATTCGCCGCGCTACTTCGACGACTACGCCGCCCTTGGCACCTCGCCGGGCAAATGCCATCACTGCCACACCGGGCTCTGCCCGGTGGGCGTGGCGACGCAAGAGCCCGAGTTGGAAGCCCGTGTCGACGTGCCGGCGGCTTCCGAGCGGGTGGCGCGCTACCTCACCGCCATGACCATGGAAATCACCCTGCTGGCCAAGGCCTGCGGCAAATCCTCCGTGCACAACCTGGAGGTCGAAGACCTGAGGGCACTGTCGATGGAGGCCTCGGCTTTCACCGGTGTCAAGATGGCGGGAATCGATAAGGTATATTCTTGGTCATAGCGGGGTGGGTTAAGAACGCTGTCAAAAGGCGAGGTCAATCGCCGACATGATTCCAGGGGAGGATCGACATGAGCGCAAATAGTGCCGAACTGCCGGCGGGCATACACACCATCGTATTGGGTGCCGGAGATACCAACGGCATCATGCGGGGCAAGCGAATTCCGGCCAGTCACTGGCCGACGGCCTGCGAGAAGGGGGTGGCGCTCTCTATCGCCACGCTGGCCATCGACATGACCTGCGATGTCTGGGACACGCCCTACGCCAATTTCGACAACGGCTACCCCGACATGCACCTGTTTCCGGCAGGCCCGGTCCATGCCATGCCCTGGGAGGAGGGCGTGGGGTTCTGCTTCGGGCGTTTCGAGGGCATGGACCACAAACCGGTGCCCATCGATCCGCGAAATTCCCTGGTCCGCGTTCTCGAACGGGCCGAGGCCATGGGCTACGAGGTCAATATCGGCGCTGAGCTGGAATTCTACCTGCTCGATCCCGAAACGCTGCAGCCCAGGGACCGGGGGATCCAGGTCTACGGCTTGGCGCGGGCCGCCGAACTGGAGCACGTCCTGGGCCCCATCCGCCGGCACTTGAACGACGTCGGCATCCCCATCGAGCAATCCAATCCGGAATACGCGGCGGGACAGGTGGAAGTGAATATCCGCTATGGCGAGGCGCTGGCCAGCGCCGACCGGGCCGTCTCTTTCCGCAGCCTGGTCAAGGAGCTGGCGGTATCGCAGAACTACCTGGCCACCTTCATGTCCAAACCCTTCGCCGAGGAATCCGGCAACGGCTTTCACTGCCACCATTCGCTGTGGAAAAAGGGCAAGAACGCCTTCGCCAAGGGCGGCAAGCTGTCTGCGCTGGGGCTCAACTACCTGGCCGGCATGCAGTCACGCATGTGCGAGATGTCGCTGGCCTCGGCCACCACGCCGAACGCCTACCGCCGCCGCCAGCCCTATACCTTCTGCCCCATCAATACCGCCTGGAGCGTCGACAATCGCACCGTCGGCATCCGGGTGATCGAGGGCAACGACACCGCCGTGCGTATCGAGAAACGCGATGGCTCGGCCGACTGCAATCCCTATTACCTGCTGGCCTGCGAGATCGCCGCCGGCTTGGAGGGCATCGAGCAAGGCCTCGAGCCCAGCAAAGCTACGCCGGGCAATGCCTATGAGTCGGCCGACGACGAGCCCATTCCCACCGACCTGGCGACGGCCGTGGAGCTGGCCAAGAACTCGGACTTCATGAGCCAGGTTCTGGGCCCGGATTCGCTGGGCATCCTGGTCGGCCAGGCCGAACGCGAGCTTGAGTTTTTCGCCAACCAGGTCACCTCGGTCGAGATGGATCGTTACCTGCTCAATATGTAGCAACGTTTGCGCGCCCGCGGGATATCTTGATTTGTACGCCACTAAGGCGTACACTGCTCGGGATCTTCAAGGTAACGACGTGAGGCTGCGATGGTCCGCGCGAGCGAGATGAAGAAGGAGCGTATGCATCTGCGTCTTGACGCGGATGCCAAAGGAAAAATTGCGCGGGCGGCAAGGTATTCGCAAAAATCCCTTTCCGAGTTTGTCCTCAGCAACGCCGTGGATGCCGCGGAGCGGGTGATCGAGGAACACGAGAGGATGGTACTCGGTGACCGCGATCGTGACCTCTTCTTCGACGCCATTCTGAACCCGCCGGAACCCAACCAGGCTTTGAGCGAGGCAATGAAGTGGTATCGCGAGCTATCTCGCGACTAGATGCCTCTTAACAAAGCCCCTAGCGTAGAACCGCTCGGGACTCATCATGACCGGGCGGGCTTCTCCTGCGGCGAGGCGGCTCTGGATTCCTACTTGCGCACCCAGGCGGGCCAGGACGTACGGCGCAGGGTCTGCCGGATATTCGTGGCCACCCTGGATGATCGAGCTGTTGTCGCCGGATTCTACGCTCTCAGCGCGACCGCCGTTGAGGCCCGCAATCTTCCGGCCGATTTGAGCCGCAAGCTGCCGAAATACCCGCTGTCGGCGGCGCTCATCGGCCGTCTCGCCGTTGATGAACGGTTTCAGGGCCTGAGCCTCGGCAAATACCTTCTCATGGATGCCATTGCTCGGACCGCCGAGGCGGCCTCATCCATCGGTATCTATGCCGTCATCGTCGATGCCAAGAACGAGCCGGCCAAAGCCTTCTACGAGAAATACGGTTTCAAGGCTTTTCCCACCCTGCCGAGGCGGTTGTTCATTCCGTTGAAGACGGCCGCCGCCCTACTTGCCGTGCCTTAGGTTTTCGCGCATGTCGATGCCGCGATAAAGCGCGTGGGCGAAAGGCAGGAACCAGGCCCGGCCACGGTGCCAGACGCGGGTCTCCAGGGCCGTCTTGGTGAAGGCCGTCTCGCGGCCTTGCAGGCCCATCATGTTGAGCGCCGCCTTGTGGCCCAGGTAAGGCGCCATGCCGTTGCCGCTGCCGGAATACCCCATGGCGTGCCAAACGCCGTCGTGCTGGCCGAGATGGGGCAGGAAGGAAAAGGTGAAGCCCAGCGTGCCGCGCCAGCAATGGGTTGGCTTGACCGCTGCCAGTTGCGGGAAGATCTGCCTCATCAGCCGGCAAAGACCCGCCACGGCGGCATCCTGCGAGATGTCGGAGAGCGCCACCCGGCCGCCGATGATGAGCCGCTTTTCATCCGGCGAGAGCCGGAAGTAACAGTGCCGGCTGCGGGTCTCCACGACCATGCGCCGGCCCGGCATGATTTCGTCGATGGTCTCAGGCGGCAATTCCTCGGTTGCCATGACGAAGGCCTTGGCCGGAATGATGCGGCGCTTTAGCCAGGAAAACGCAGGCGCGGTGTAGCCGTTGGTGGCCATCAGCACGGATTGGGCGCGGACCATGCCGCTCGGGGTCGAGACCTCGAAGCCGGATCCCGCCGGTTTGACGCCCGTGACCCTGGTGTTGCCGCAAACCCTTGCGCCGGCTTGGCGCGCCGCCCGCACCAGCTCGTTGGTGTATTTGCCGGGATGCAGGCCGCCGTGATCGTGCAACAGCAGACCACCCGAATAGAGATCGCTCCCGACCTCGTCGCGTTGGCGCTCGCGGGGAACCATTTCGACGTTGATGGGCGCGATTTCCCTGAGCTCGTCGAGCGAACGGGCGGTGCTATCGTATTCCTGTTTGCTCCATTGCCCGCGGAAGCGCCCGTGGGTCTTGAAATCGCAGTCGAGGCCTTCCTCGGCGATGGTTTTCTTGGCGAAGTTCAGGGGCTCGATGTAGATCTCGCGCAACAGCGCCTGGGCCGTCTCGAGGCCGTAACGTTTGGCCATTTGCGCCAGCGGCACCCGGTGCCCTTCGCCGATCATGCCGCCGTTGCGTGTACTGGCGCCGAAACCCGGAGGCTCGGCATCCAGAACCAGCACGGAGGCGCCGTTCTTGGCCAAGGTTCTGGCCGCCGAGGCGCCGGTCAGGCCGGCGCCCACCACCACGGCGTCATAGCTCTCAGCGAACTCCGGGTCGGCCTCCGTTTCCCGTTCGATGGCCTCCCACCAATAAGGATCGGTTTTCGGCTTCATGGCTTGCAAATCCAGCTCTTTGAATACAGTATACAATTAGCCGGCGACAATCGCAAACAACGCCGGATGGCAGGACGCCCGAACAGCAGAGGCAAAGGGAGGCAAGGCACCATGGAAAGCTTTCCGCTCATCATCAACGGCTTCACGACGAAGACCTCGAACACCTTCGAGGTCCGCAACCCCTCCACCGGCGAAATCGTCGGACTGGCCCCCAGCGCCACGGTCGATCAGTTGGACTACGCCGTGAAGGCGGCGGCGGAAGCTTTCAAGGGCTGGAGCGTGACGCCCGACGAGGAGCGGGCCGGCGCCTGTCACGCCATCGCCGAGGCCATCGAGAAGGGGGCCGAGGATATGGCGCGTCTTTTGACCCTGGAACAGGGCAAACCCCTGAACGGCCTGGGCTCCCGCTTCGAATTGGGCGGCGCCTCGGCCTGGGCCCACTACACGGCCGATTTGGCGCTGCCGGTCGAGGTCTTGCAGGACGACAACGAAGGCAGGGTGGAGATGCACCGCAAGCCGATCGGGGTGGTGGGTTCCATCACGCCCTGGAACTGGCCCGTGATGATCGCCGTCTGGCACATCGTTCCGGCGCTCCGGGCGGGCAATACCGTCGTCATCAAACCCTCGCCCTTTACCCCGCTTTCGACAATTCGGCTGCTTGAGCTGATGAACGAGATCCTGCCGGCCGGCGTGGTCAACCTGGTGGCGGGCGAGGATGAACTGGGCGCCGCCATGTCGGCGCACGCCGAAATCGCCAAGATCGTTTTCACCGGCTCCTGCGCCACCGGCAAGAACGTCATGGCAAACGCCGCCGAAACCCTCAAACGCCTGACCCTGGAACTGGGCGGCAACGACGCCGGCATCGTGCTCGCCGACGTCGATCCGAAAGAGATCGCCGAGGGCCTCTTTTGGGGCGCCTTCATCAATGGCGGGCAAACCTGCGCCGCGCTCAAGCGGCTCTACGTGCACGACGACGTCTACGACGCGGTCTGCCAGGAACTCACGGCCTTCGCCGCCAACATGAAGATGGGCGACGGCCTGGACGAGGAAAACGTGCTGGGTCCGATCCAGAACAAGATGCAGTTCGACAAGGTCAGTCGCCTGGTCAAGGACGCCGTCGACAGGGGCGGCAAGGTGTTGATGGGCGGCCAGCCCGGCACGGCTTTGAACGGTCATTTCTTCCCCGTCACCTTGATCGCCGACGTCGATCACGGCGTGCCCCTGGTCGATGAAGAGCAGTTCGGGCCGGCCTTGCCGATCATCCGCTATTCGGATGTCGACGAAGTCGTGCAGAGGGCGAACGACAATCCCCATGGCCTGGGTGGCTCGGTCTGGTCGAACGACCTCGAGGCGGCCAGGGAGATCGCGCTGAAGATGGAATGCGGCACGGTGTGGATCAACAAGCACGGCATGATCCAGCCCAACGCGCCCTTCGGCGGCGTCAAAGGCTCCGGCATCGGCGTTGAATTCGGCCAGCAAGGCCTCGAGGAATACACCAATATCCAAGTCGTCATGAGCTAGCGCGTCAGCCCCTGCCCCCGGCCAGGCCCAGCATGGCCCGGGTCTCGGCCACGTCGGCGACCTCGCGGCCCAGGCTGCGGGCCTGCTCGGCGATGCGTCGCACCAGCTCGGCGTTGCTCGGTGCGCCGTGCTCCGTG